>CATZIG010000109.1 GCA_958419975.1 uncultured Collinsella sp. | reverse complement strand
CGACACGCATAAAAAGCCTCCCATTTCTCATGTCCAAGAAATGGGAGGCAGTTCAAAATCAGAGCGTTTTAAATGATAAACATCTGAGTAGTGTCGTGTTGAGGAATGATCGGTCCGAGGACAGGACCGAACCGATATAGCGGCCAGCGAACCGAATCTCGTACTCTGCGTTTCCCCAGATATAACCTGCCAAAACAAACCTGTCCCTTTTTGGTAGGTTTTTGCCTTGGGAGCGGTACCATACAGGCAATGTTTAAACGAGAAAGGTGGGCTCCCATGGAACCTAAGCAGTACTACATCGGCATTGACGTCGGCGGCACTTCGGTTAAGGAGGGCCTGTTCGACGAGGACGGCAACCTGCTAGCCAAGGCCAGCGTGCCTACGCCTCCCATCGTTGACGCCGCGGGCTTTGCCGCGGTGACCGAGGCTATCGACCAGGTGGTCGCCAAGGCTCGGATTCCGCGTGCCTTTGTGGCGGGCATTGGCCTGGCCGTTCCGTGCCCCATCCCGGCATCGGGCGATGCCAAGGTCAAGGCCAACATTGCCATTAACCTGCCCGAGCTGAGGATCGCCATTCAAAAGCACTGCCCCGACGCGGTCGTTAAGTACGAGAACGATGCCAACGCCGCTGCCATGGGCGAGGCCTGGCTCGGTTCTGCCAAGGGCGTGCAGAACGTGGTGATGGTCACCATCGGTACCGGCGTGGGCGGCGGCGTTATCGTCAACGGCGACGTGGTATCGGGCGTTGTGGGCGCCGGCGGCGAGATTGGCCACATGTGCCTGAACCCGGCTGAGGAGCGCACCTGCGGCTGCGGCGGCCATGGCCACCTGGAGCAGTATTCCAGCGCCACCGGCGTGGTGAGCAACTACCTTGCCGAGTGCAAGAAGGCGGGCGTCGAGCCCATCGAGCTCACCGGCCCCTCAGATTCCAAGGACGTGTTCCAGGCCTGCCGCGAGGGCGACAAGCTCGCGCTGGCTGCGGCCGATACCATGGCCGATTATCTCGGCCGTGCCCTGGCGCTTATTGCCAACGTGGTCGACCCCGAGATGTTCCTGATCGGCGGCGGTGCGTCTGCCTCGGCCGATGTCTACCTCGACGCCGTTCGCGAGCACTTCCAGCGCTACGCGCTTTCCGCCTCGCGCGAGACGCCCATTAAGGTCGCTTCGCTCGGCAACGACGCCGGCATCATCGGCGCCGCCTACGTAGCCCTGCGCGCCGCCGGTAAATAGCTGGTGCAAGGGGGTCAGGTTACTTTGCACCAACATGGTGTAAAAGGGACAGCCTTGGCCCCCGTGCCTACCCCAAAATATGCCGTGGCCCTTCCGTCTGCGAAGGCTCGGCATCGGCGTGCTACCATAGCTACGTCCAAGTACACATATCAAGTGGAGGATATCCATGGCAAACGTTCTTGTCTTTGGTCACCAGAACCCCGATAACGACGCCATCATGAGCGCCGTCGTCCTGTCCCAGCTGCTCAACCAGGTTGAGTATGCCGGCAACACCTACGAGGCCTGCGCCCTTGGTCAGCTTCCGGCAGAGTCCGCCAAGCTGCTCGCCGACGCCGGCATCGCCGAGCCTCGCGCGATCGAGTCCGTCGAGGCCGGTCAGCTCGTCGTCCTCACCGACCACAACGAGTCCGCCCAGTCCGTCGCCGGCCTTAAGGACGCCACGGTCTTTGGCGTCGTCGATCATCACCGCATCGGCGACTTCGAGACCGCCGGCCCGCTGCACTACATCTGCCTGCCCTGGGGCTCCAGCTGCACCATCGTCACCAAGCTCGCCGACGTGCTCGGCGTTGAGCTTTCCGACGTCCAGGCCAAGCTGCTGCTCTCGGCCATGATGACCGATACGCTCATGCTCAAGAGCCCCACCACCACCGCTGTCGACCGCGCCGTTGCCGCCAAGCTCGGCGAGCAAGTGGGCGTCGACCCGGTCAAGTTTGGCATGGAGGTCTTCCTTACCCGTCCGTCCGGCTCCTTCACCGCTGCCGAGATGGTCGGCAACGACATCAAGATGTTCGAGCCCGCCGGCAAGAAGCTGCTCATCGGCCAGTACGAGACCGTCGACAAGAGCCGCGCGCTCGGCATGATCGACGAGATTCGCGAGGCCATGCGCGCCTACGCCGCCGAGAAGGGTGCTGACGGCATTGTCCTGTGCATCACCGACATCATGGAGGAGGGCTCGCAGGTCCTGCTCGAGGGCGAGACCGAGGCTGCTCAGAAGGGCCTGGGCATTGCCGACGAGCACGACGGTGTCTGGATGCCGGGCGTCCTCTCCCGTAAGAAGCAGGTCGCTGCCCCCATCATGGCCGCCTGCTAGGTTTAGTTCACTAAACGCCACGACCGGATCGCGGACGCCCCGCGCTCCGGTCGTTTTTTGTGTACGGCGCCGCGTCGTCTCTTGGACAGGCGTGCCCGTGCCGTTGAGCAAATAATGTTCAACCTGTGGTTCCGCTTTTCGGCCACGCCTGCGTTCTTGTCGTGCAGGGTAGGCTAGATGCAAGCGTAATACGTTAGAGCGCGGCGCCGCCACTTGGGCGGGCCGTGCTTTTTTAAGACGGGAGCCATCCCGTGAAAGGAGCCGCCCATGGCAGCAACTGAGCAGCTATTCAACGTTCGTGAGCGCAAGCGCTTTGAACGTCACGACATCTGGGAGCGCATCGCCGAGAACGGCACGATTTCCGCCGCCGTCATGGTCTTCGCCGCCATCGCCGCCGTCATTTGCGCCAACACCGATGCCTACGAGGCTATCCATCACTTTTTGGAGACCCCGCTGTATGTGGGTCTGGGCAACCTGACGGCCGGTCTCACCGTCGAGCTTTTCGTCAACGACTTCCTCATGGCGATCTTCTTTTTGCTCGTGGGCATTGAGCTTAAGTACGAGATGACAGTTGGCGAGCTCAAGAATCCGCGTCAGGCCATGCTTCCCATGCTGGCGGCCGTGGGCGGCGTCGTCGTTCCCGCTTGCATCTACCTGATCTTTAACCATGCCGGCGCCCACAACGGCTGGGCCATCCCCATGGCAACCGATATTGCCTTTGCACTGGGCGTGCTGTCGCTTTTGGGCAACCGCGTGCCCAACGGCGTGCGCGTGTTCTTCTCGACGCTCGCCATCGCCGACGACCTCATCTCCATCGCCGCCATCGCCATCTTCTACGGTCAGAGCCCCAATCCGTTTTGGTTGGGCGCCGCCGCGCTTGTGACCTGCGCGCTCGTGTGGCTCAACAAGACGCAGCATTACCGCCTTGCCCCGTATTCGGTACTGGGTCTGCTGTTGTGGTTCTGCATGTTCAAGAGTGGCGTACATGCCACGCTCGCCGGCGTCATCCTGGCCTTCACCATTCCGGCCAAGTGCGGCGTTAAGCTCGATAGCCTCACCGATTGGCTGGGCGAGTGCCTGCCGCTGCTCGACGACCGCTACGACGACGAGGCACACATCCTGGGCCAGCATGACTTTACCGTCTCGACCACCAAGGTCGAGCGCGTCATGCACCGCGTGACCCCGCCGCTCATCCGCATGGAGCGTCTGATCTCCACGCCGGTCAACTTTGTGATCCTGCCGATCTTCGCGTTCGTCAACGCACAGGTTCGCCTGGTGGGCGTGGATATGAGCACACTGCTCACCGACCCGGTGACGCTCGGTGTGTACTTTGGCATGCTGCTGGGCAAGCCGATCGGCATCTTTGGCATGACGTTCGCCTTGGTCAAGCTCAAGGCCTGCGAGCTGCCGCACAACGTCAACTGGCACATGATTGCCGGCGTGGGTATTCTGGGCGGTATCGGCTTTACCATGTCGATTCTCATCAGCGGTCTTGCCTTCCCGACGGCCCAGTTTGAGGTTCTTGCTGCCAAGGCTGCCATTCTTGCCGGTTCGGTCACCGCTGCCGTGCTCGGCATGATCTACATGAGCGTGGTCTGCAAACACCCCGCGTCCAAGGGCGAGTAAAAGCACATACAAGTTTGAAAACGCCGCCTGTGAACACCATCACAGGCGGCGTTTTAGTCATTGGGGACGTTCTTAAATGACTAGTCGAGAGGGACACTCTTTGCGAGCGGCCGAAAAGGACCGTCCCAAACTGCCGGCACTTGGGGAGTGTCCCCAAGTGCCACATGCCATCTGGGAAGACTGTCCCCAACAACTAGTCGTTTAAGAACGTCCCCAATGACTAGGGCTATTCCACCGTTCCGTAGACGGCGCCCCAGCCGTGGGCGGCCAAGGCGGAGTTGAGTTGGTCGCAAAGTGACTGGCGGTCGTAATAGCCGGGCGGTAGCAGGTTGACGATCTCCATGAGATCGGGTGCCAGGTCCAAGATTTCGGCCTGTACGATTAGGTCCAGGCGGTCGATGGCGTGGCGGTCGTAAAACAGTCCGTCGACCAGGCGCTGCAGGTCGCCGAATTCCTCGGCCTGGAACGATCCATACTCCATAGTGCCTCCTTGGGCGCCCCACGCCGGCATGCGCGGCGATTCGTAATTTATTGCGATGGACTTAATCTATCACGGCTTCATAACGTTGCGGCGGTGGCGGTCTATACTTAGACGAACTGCAACGTCCCGCTTTGCGAAAGGTCGCACCCATGCAGACGATCTACCAGAAGATGGAAACCACCGAACTCGATGCCGCCATCGAGGCGCTCAAAGCCGAGGTCGCCGAGGTCAAGGCCAAGGGCCTGGCGCTCGATATGGCGCGCGGCAAGCCGTCGCCCTCCCAGGTGGACATCTCGCGCCCCATGCTCGACATCCTCAATGCCGACGCCGATTTGCACGACGGCAACGTCGACTGCTCCAATTACGGCTGCTTCGAGGGCATTCCCTCGGCACGCAAGTTGGCAGGGGAGTTCCTGGGCTGCCCCGCCGAGCAGACGCTCGTGCTGGGTTCGTCGAGCCTTTTGATCGAGCATGACATCGCCGGCGTGTTCTGGCGCTGCGGCTCGTGCGGCAGCGATCCTTGGGAGGCTTACGAGGCCGCGCACGACGGCAAGAAGGTTAAGTTCCTGTGCCCGGTGCCCGGCTACGACCGCCACTTTGGCATCACCGCCGACTTGGGCATCGAGAACGTCCCCGTTGCGATGACCGACAACGGCCCCGACATGGACGAGATCGAGCGCCTCGTTGCCGCCGACGATTCCATCAAGGGTATCTGGTGCGTGCCCAAGTATTCAAACCCCACGGGCATCACCTTTAGCGAGGACACTGTGCGCCGCCTGGTCGAGATGCCCACGGCCGCGCCCGATTTCCGCATCTTCTGGGACAACGCCTACTGCGTGCACGACCTGTACGATGAGACCGACGAGCTCGCAAACATCTTTGACCTCGCTCGCGCGGCGGGCACCGAGGACCGCGTGGTGGCCTTTGCCTCGACGTCCAAGATCACCTTCCCGGGCGCCGGCATCGGCTTTATCGGTGCGAGCCCCGCGGTCATCGCCGAGTTCTCCAAGTGCCTGAAGGCCGGCCTCATCAGCGCCGACAAGCTCAACCAGCTGCGTCACGTGCGTTTCCTTCCCACCATCGAGGCAGTCAAGGAGCACATGAAAAAGCATGCCGAGTTCCTGCGTCCGCGCTTTGAGGCCGTCGAGCGCAAGCTCACCGAGGGCTTGGGCGATACGGGCTGTGCCACCTGGACGCACCCCCGCGGCGGCTACTTTGTAAGCTTCGATGGTCCCGAGGGCTCGGCCCAAAAGGTCGCCGCGCTCTGCGCCGACCTGGGCGTCAAGCTCACGCCGGCCGGTGCTACCTGGCCCTATGGCAAGGACCCGCGCGACACCAACATTCGCATCGCGCCGAGCTATCCCACGGTCGAGGACCTGGAGGCCGCGCTCGATGTGCTGGTGCTGGCCGTTAAGCTTGTCGCTGCCGAGCTTGCGCGTGCCGAGCGCGCCTAACGCGCGGCTTCCCGTACTATCCGCACTTTCGATACGTAAAGGAGCGTATACATGGATTTGGGTATTTCCACCAACCCCACGCCAGAGCTCTACACCATTAAGGTAACCGGCGAGATCGATATCTCTAACGCCGATAGCCTGCGCAATGCCATCGACCTGGCGCTCGAGCAGCCCACTGAGGCCGTTGAGCTCGATTTTGCCCAGGTGAGCTACATCGACTCGACGGGCATTGGCGTGCTCGTGGGCGCCGCGCACCACGCGGTCGACCACGGCAAGTGCTTTAGCTGCATCAATGTGCAGCCCCCGGTGATGCGCGTGGTTCAGCTGTTGGGTGTCGACCAGGAGATTTCGATCACTGCTGCATAATCTTTGCCCCCAAAAGGGCGTGCCGTTTGGCATATGTTTGTGATGCGCTCGGACGTTTTGGCGTCCGGGCGCTATACTTGACCGAATGAATAGACGAGTTCCGGCCGAATGGCGCGGTGCGGGCTCGACTCACATCGAGCCTTGGAGGTATGTGTGTTTGGTATTGGAGAGGGTGAGCTCGCGATCATCGTGGTCTTCGGCTTTTTGCTGTTTGGCCCGGATAAGCTCCCGCAGATGGGCCGCACGATCGGCCGTGCCATCCGTCAGTTCCGCGAGACGCAGGAAAAGATGACGGCCGTTGTTCAGTCCGAGATTATCGATCCGGTGAGCGAGGCCGCGTCGGCCCCGGTCAAGCCCAAGAAGGCTGCTGCGACCGACGACGATTCCGATGCGGACGAGGATGCCGCCGAGACGGCAGCGCCCGCCAAGAAGGAGACCTTTGCCGAGCGTCGCGCCCGTCTTGCTGCCGAGAAGGCCGCGAGTGAGGGTGCCACCGAGGACGGAGGTGCTGCTGAGGAGGTCGAGGGCGCCGAGCTCGCCGAGGCCGAACCTGCCGCTACCGCCGTCGAGTCCGAGCCTGCCGCAGAGCCGGAGCCCGAGCCTGCCCCGGAGCCCGAGCCGGAACCCGAAAAGAA
>CATZIG010000108.1 GCA_958419975.1 uncultured Collinsella sp. | reverse complement strand
CCTGATCTCGTCGCTGTTATTCGAGACCCAAGCGCCGCTGTCCGTGTGGACGCCGAGCTTTATCGGTGTGATGGCGTTTCTATCGGTGGGCTGTACGTGTGTGGCTCTGCTCATCCAAAACGTCGGCCTGGCGCATGTCCCGGCCTCAACGGGCTCACTGCTGCTTTCGATGGAGTCGCCATCGGGCGTGTTGTTTTCGGTGCTGCTGATGGGGGGGGCGCTCACCTCGCGCCTGCTCGCCGGCTTCGCGCTCATCTTTCTTTCGATTATCTTGAGCGAGACGCATTTCGATTTTTTGCGTCGAAAGCCGCGTCCGCAATTGTAAACAATTTGTTGCGCCGCCTCCCGGGGCGGCATTTTTTATGCGTCGCCCTTAAAGTAGTACCTTGCACTTTACGCTATCAAAGTGCTTGCTGCAAAAACGTTACTGGAGGGCATCTATGGCACCAGCACTGTCCGATCTTCAACCGCAATCAGCGCCCAAGGCCACCGCGGCGGCGCAGACCGCTATCGGTGACGGTCTTGTTGCAGAAGCTCAGGCTTTTGCAGACGAGCTCGCTGCGTGGCGACACGATTTACATCAGATGCCCGAGCTGGGTAATAGCCTCCCGCAGACCTCTACGTATATCCAAGCGCGCCTGACCGAGATGGACATCCCATTTGCTACGCTCGTCGATGGTTCCTGCGTTGTGGGCCTTGTCGGCGCCGGTGCCGCCGCGGCCCAAGGCAATGGCATCTGTACGAATGAGCAGGCCGGTACGGTCATCATGCTGCGTGGCGACATGGACGCCCTGCCCGTTGCCGAGGAATCCGGCGAGCCCTTTGCATCCACCAACGGCTGCATGCACGCTTGCGGTCACGATATGCACGCGACGGCGCTGCTTGGTGCGGCTCGTATGCTCAAAGCGCGCGAGGCAGAGCTTGTTGATGCCAACGCTACGGTTAAGTTGCTGTTCCAGCCGGGCGAGGAAACCTTTGAGGGTGCCCGCGCCGCCATCGCCGACGGTCTGCTGCAGAACCCGCGTCCTCAGGTCGCCTTTGCCATGCATGTCAATAGCCAGTCGCCGCTCGGCCTGGTGCTCTACGGCAGCCCGGCGCTCTCGGGCGTGTACGGTTTTCGTATCACGCTTCAGGGCAAGGGCGGCCATGGCTCGAGCCCCGAGATTTGCATCGACCCCATCACGGCCGGCGTGCATGTGCATCTGGCGCTCCAGGAGCTTATCGCTCGCGAAGTGCCGGCGGCCAAGGAGGTCGCACTGACCGTGGGTAAGTTTGCCGGTGGCCAAGCGGCCAACGTCATCCCAGATACCTGCGTGCTCGAAGGCACGCTGCGCGGCTTTGACGTTGAGCTCATGGAGCACCTCAAGGAGCGTATCTCCGAGGTTGCCAATGGTGTCGCGGCGACCTATCGCACGCCGGCGACCCTCGAGACACTCTCGGATGTTCCCCCGCTCGTACTCGATGACGACATGACTCAGGCGTCGCTTGGCTACGTGGGCGCAGTGCTGCCCAAGGCGGCTTTCTTGCCGCTTTTCCATGCCATGGCGAGTGAGGACTTCGCGCTTATCTCGAGCGAGATTCCGAGTGCGTACTTTACCGTGGGCGCGGCCGTAACCGACACGGACGAACACTTTGCCCAGCACCATCCCAAGGCACGTTTTAACGATGCCGAGCTGCCGCTCGGTGCCGCGGCCTATACCGCCGTCGCTTTGGGCTATATCGCCGACCACCGGTAGCACCCAACCTTGCCTTTCAAGCCTGCGGGCATGGCCGACCTGGGTAAGGTCACGGGCACCATCACCTCGCTTGAGATGGTCGGCGGCACCGTAGGCGCCATTGTCTCGGGTGTGTTGTTCGATGTCACGGGCTCCTTTGCGAGCACCTGGATCGTGTGCCTGATGTGCTCCGTGGTTATGCTTGTGTTCCTGTTGGCGTCCGAGCCCATCGCTGCCAAGCTGCGCGCGAGCGTGGCGGGGGAGTAGACGTCCGTCGCTCTTTTCTGTTCGCCCCGTTCTGTCCGTGGTTGCCCTGGAAGCCGAATGGATGCTCGTACCATCATTCGGTTTTCAAGGCGGCCACGGGCCTACGAATGATCCGTTTTCCTCCGTCCCTAACAGATCATGTGACCCGAAGGGGTCGGAGGAAAGCGGATCGGCTGTCGCGGCGGCGCGTCTGGCCGAACGAGCCCCCATACCCTCGTTCGGTCAGACGCGCTGCCGCGTTTTGTTTTTGTGCCGTATAATGACCACTACCTATGACGCGATACAAAAGAAAGGTGTTTGCCCATGCAGGCACAGAAGGCGGAGGGAACCCGCGACCTTATCGGCGCCGAGATGCGCGCTTGGCAAAAGATGCAGCAGATTGCGGCCGGCGTATTCGAGCCGTTTGGCTTTAAGCCCATCGAGACGCCCGCGATCGAGCAAGTGGACGTGTTTGTCCACGGTATCGGCCAGTCGACCGACGTCGTTCGCAAGGAGATGTTCCGCGTGTTTAGCGGCGCCAACCTTGAGCGCGTCTTTACCGAGGGTACCGATACCAAGCTCAAGCCCAAGCAGCGCCTGGCGCTTCGCCCCGAGGGCACGGCCGGTGTGGTGCGCGCCGTTGTGGAGAACAACCTGGTGCCCCAGGGCTCCACGCCGTTTAAGGCTTACTACGCCGAGGCTATGTTCCGCGGCGAGCGTCCCCAGAAGGGTCGCCTGCGTCAGTTCCACCAGGTAGGCATCGAGTGGCTCGGCGCTCCCGATCCGGCGGCAGACGCCGAGTGCATCATTATGCTCATGGAGTTTTACAAGCGCCTGGGCTTCGATCTTTCCAAGCTTCGTCTACTCATTAACTCGATGGGCGATGCCCAATGCCGTCCGGCCTATCGCGAGCAGGTCAAGCAGTTTATCCTCGATCACGCAGACGAGATGTGCGATGAGTGCCGCGAGCGCGCCGAGCTCAACCCGCTGCGTGCCTTTGACTGCAAGAACGACCACTGCCGCGAGATCATGGCCGACGCCCCGCTGATGGGCGACAACCTGTGCGATGAGTGCCGCGAGCACTACGAGCAAGTCAAGCGCTATCTGGATGCCGCCGGTATCGAGTATGTCGAGGATCCCACCTTGGTGCGCGGCCTGGACTACTACACCCGTACCGTCTTTGAGGTCGAGGCTCCCGGTGCCGGTGTCGGCTCCATCGGCGGCGGCGGCCGCTACGATGGCCTCGTCGAGCTCGAGGGCGGCAAGCCCACGGCAGGCGTCGGCTTCGCCGTCGGTTTTGAGCGCGCCCTGCTGGCCCTGCAGGCCTTTGGCAGCGACCTGGGTGCCGAGGAGGTCCCGTGCGTCTACGTCGCCAATGCCGGCAAGGAGCTGCGTCAGAACGTCTTTACCATTACGCAGCAGCTTCGCGCCGCAGGGATTGTGACCGAGGCCGACTATCAGGGCCGTTCTCTCAAGGCCCAGTTTAAGCAGGCCGATAAGGTAGGCGCCAAGCTCATCCTGGTCCTGGGCGGCGACGAGCTTGCCGCCGGCAAGGTCAAGGTGCGCGACATGCAGAGCCATGACGAGGTTCTCGTCGATCTGGCCAACGTCGTCGAGGCGGTTCGCGAGCGTCTGTAGCGTATGATTTTTGAGCTGCGGACCCGCTAACATGTCCCGCTCGCGACGAGCTATTGTTACGGGGGTGTTTCGCATTTATGCGGAATGCCCTCGCTTGCATATGCCGCCCACCGAGAAATACGACCATTTGGGGCAAAAACCCTTGCAATGCAGAAAATACTTTTGTGTGGTAAAGCGCAATCAGTGTCGAAAGTATTTCTCAAACGCCTATAATGAATACCGCATGTTACGTGCATAGAAGGAGGAATGGGAGGAAACGTGGCTGAGAACCTAAGCAACCAGTCTGTACCCGAAGCCGCGGCGCGCGTCGCTGCCGTGGTCAACCGCCTCGTTAACCGAATCGGCTCGAATGCCGAGTCCAGGGAGCGTCTCGCCGAGATCGAGATCCCCGAGGAGCTGCGCGACAATCTGGCGCTGTTCTTGCGCCTGGAGCGCCGTGTGCTTAGCGAGTATGATCCCGAGATCGCGGACCTGTTCGACAAGATTTTGACAGCCGAGATTGTGGTCAATGCCAGCAACCCCGGTACCTGCGCTGCCGACGAAGCCGTCGACGAGCAGGGCGTGCCCACCGCCGACGAGCCCACTGCCGTGGCATTTCGTGAGGTCGTCGATTTGATCGACAGCCTGCCGCTCGATAAGCAGCAGGTCATCGTTCGCGCCTTTACGAGCTTTTTCCATCTGGCAAACCTGTCGGAGGAGAACTACCGTGTGGCGCAGCTGCGCGAGCGCGAGGCCGGTGCGTCGACCGATATCGAGGTCGATCCTGCCAACGAGCTTACCGTTGCCTATCACCAGCTGGTGAATGAGCTGGGTGTCGAGGGTGCCAACGAGCTGCTCGACAAGCTCGAGTTCCACCCTGTCTTTACCGCACATCCCACCGAGGCCCGTCGTAAGGCCGTCGAGGGCAAGATCCGCCGTATCTCCAACCTGCTGGAGGAGCGTCCGCGTCTGGGCGGCTCCGACCTGGTGGAGAACGAGCGCCATATGCTGCAGGAGATCGACGCCCTGGTGCGTACGAGTCCCATCGCGCTCAAGAAGCCCACGCCGGTCGAGGAAGCCGATACCATCATCGACATCTTCGATAACACGCTGTTCGACGTTATCCCCGTTATCTATCGTCGTTTTGACGATTGGGTGCTGGGCGACAAGGCCGGTACTGTGCCGCCGCTGTGCCCGGCGTTCTTCCATCCCGGCAGCTGGATCGGTTCCGACCGCGACGGTAACCCCAACGTCACCGCCAAGGTGAGCCGTGAGGTCGCCGCCAAGTACTTTACGCACATGGTGCTCAAGCTCGAGGACAAGTGCCGCCACATCGGCCGCAACCTCACGCTCGAGGCTACCTACAG
Organism: uncultured Collinsella sp.; assembly: GCA_958419975.1. Lineage (GTDB taxonomy): Bacteria > Actinomycetota > Coriobacteriia > Coriobacteriales > Coriobacteriaceae > Collinsella. Next base: position 2,011 of record CATZIG010000108.1, on the reverse strand, counting down.
CAAGCCGTCGGCCGAGCTCATTAACCTGTGGAACCATCAGGTCGAGATGAGCCCTCGTTACACGGCCCGCGCCGAGCTGATCTCCGAGCACGAGCCGCATCGCGCCGTCATGCTCGTCATGGCCGACCGCCTGAACGCCACCGTCCGTCGTATCACCGACACCATGTACCACAGCGCCGACGAGTTCCTGGATGACCTGCGCGTCGTCCAGCGTTCGCTGGCCGCCTGCGGTGCCGTCCGTGCTGCCTACGGCCCGGTCCAAACCATCATCTGGCAGGTCGAGTCCTTCGGCTTCCATATGGTCGAGATGGAGTTTCGTCAGCACTCCGTGGTGCATGCCCGCGCCCTTAAGGATATCCACGAGAACGGTATCCATGGCGACCTGCAGCCCATGACGCGCGAGGTCATCGATACCTTCCGCGCTATCGGCTCCATCCAAAAGCGCTACGGCAAGAAGATGGCGCACCGCTACATCATCTCGTTCACCAAGAGCGCCCAGCATGTGGCCGACGTCTTTGAGCTTGCCCACCTGTCCTTTGCACACGAGGAGGATGTCCCCGAGCTCGACGTGATCCCGCTGTTCGAGCAGCTCGAGGACCTCGAGGGCTGCGTCGACGTGCTCGACCAGATGCTTACGCTGCCCGTGGTGCAAAAGCGCCTTGCCCAGACCAACCGCCGCATGGAGGTCATGCTGGGCTATTCCGACTCCTCCAAGGACGCCGGTCCTACCACGGCCATGCTCGCGCTGCACTCCGCGCAGGAGCGCATCGCCAAGTGGGCCGAGAAGAACGATATCAACCTGGTGCTCATGCACGGTCGCGGCGGTGCCGTGGGCCGTGGTGGCGGCCCGGCCAATAAGGCCGTGCTGGCGCAGCCCAAGGGTTCGGTCAACTGCTTCTTTAAGCTCACCGAGCAGGGCGAGGTCATCTTTGCCCGTTACGGCAACCGCACGCTGGCTCAGCGCCATGTTGAGTCCGTTGCTGCCGCAACGCTTTTGCAGTCGGCCCCGAGTGTCGAGAAGACCAACACCGAGACCACGCAGAAGTTCTGGGATATGGCCGAGAAGCTCAACACCGCAAGCCACGAGCGTTATCTGGACCTGCTGAACACCGAGGACTTTACACCGTGGTTCTCGACCGTGACGCCGCTGACCGAGGTCGGTCTGCTGCCGATCGGCTCGCGTCCCGCCAAGCGCGGCCTGGGTGCCAAGTCGCTCGACGACCTGCGTACCATTCCGTGGATCTTCAGCTGGAGCCAGGCACGCATTAACCTGGCCGCTTGGTACGGCCTGGGCACCGCCTGCGAGCAGTTTGGCGATCTGGACCAGCTTAAGGCTGCCTACCAGGAGTGGCCGTTCTTCCGCACCTTTATCGACAACATCGAGATGTCGATCGCCAAGACTGACCAGCGCATCGCCAAGATGTATCTGCATCTGGGCGACCGCGATGATCTGTCCAAGAAGGTCTTTACCGAGATGCAGCTCACCCGTAAGTGGGTCCTTGCCATCGTCGGTGATGAGTGGCCGCTGCAGCGCCGCCGCGTGCTCGGCTGCGCCGTTCGCGTGCGTAACCCCTATGTCGACGCCCTGTCCATCGCCCAGGTCCGCGCCCTTCGCGAGGTGCGTATGAACCAGGACGAGATGGCCGAGGAGAAGAAGGCCGAGTACATGAGCCTGATTCTTTCGACTGTGACCGGCGTCTCGGCAGGATTGCAGAACACGGGGTAATCGATAGCCCTGTGGCTCTCACCGGGACCCGACGGGTTTCCCTCTGAATGCGTCCTCGCACTTGAAGCCCCCTTATCCTGCTCCTTCGGAGCTGCGGATAAGGGGGCTTCGTGCTGCGGAATGCATTCAGAGGGAAACCCATCGGGCCCCTTCGTCCTCGGTCTTCTGGGATTAAAGCTGAAGGGAATAAGGCGCGCTTCGCGCATAGCGTGGAGTGCGGCGAGGGCTTCTTGCGTCCTGACGCTCCTATTTGGCAAGGTGTTTTTTAGAATCCATTTTGCGCTC
>CATZIG010000107.1 GCA_958419975.1 uncultured Collinsella sp. | reverse complement strand
ACTGATAGACGGATTCATCTCCATGCTCGGGTCGAGGAATCTTGTTTGCGTCGCCCAGCTTCTCCGCGCACAGATTGGAGTCTGCCTGCGGACATTCGCGTTATTCGCCGCCGAAGACCGGGATGACTTTCTCCCAAAAGGCTGCCAAGTACCATGGCGTGAGCGTTGGGGTAGTCATCATTCAGCGTGGATACATCCGGATGCGCATAGATCCAGACGATTCCAACGTTCTCGTATTTCCCGTGCAGGTAATCGAAGAGGGCAAGCGACACCATACAATTGCCGCCGACGGTCACGACTCTGTCGGGGTTTTCTGCCGTAAGCTTCCTCTGCGCATCCTGAATCCCCGCCAGGACTTCGTCCTCGGCATAGATGCGAACTGCCTCCCATTTCTCATGTCCAAGTTTTGGGACGCGTTTCACAATGCCGAGTGGGACCCCTGGACAGTCGGATCACGTGGTGGCCCCCTTTGAGAGGCTTACGAGCATGGTAGTCCCGTTCTCGGAACTTGTTTCGACCTCTACCGTGCCACCGTGAAGCGCTGCAATCTCCCAAACGAGTGCTAGTCCGAGTCCTGCGCCACCGTATGCCCTGCTGCGGGATTTGTCTAGACGAAAGAACGGTTGGAAGATGCTCTCACGGTACTGCTTGGGTATTCCCGGGCCCTGGTCCTCGACTCGCAGGAACACGTGGCTGTCGTTGTCGCAGATGGAGACGGTAACGCTCGAGTCGGTGCGGCTATAGCGGATAGCGTTTTCGGCCAGGTTAAACACCAGCCGATAGAGGAGCGTGTCGCTCCCGATTACTAGAGCGTCTCCAGCACAATTGAGGGCTATGCCCCTTTTTTCGGCAAGTGGCGCAAGGTCGGTGAGGACCTCTTCGGACAAGGGGCCAAGCTCCACATCGTCCTCGCAAGGAACGCTGCGGAGCTCACTCATCTCGAGCAATACCTTGGCCATTCGAGACATGCGCTCGGTTTGTTCTTGTAGCAGGCCGAGTAGCTCGGCAGTTTCGGGTTGCAAACCGGAGTGCTCGGAGATGAATAGTTCAATCTGTGCTTGCATAAGGGCGAGCGGGGTGCGCAGCTCGTGTGCGGCGTTGCCGGTAAACTGACGCTGTGCAGAGAACCCTTCGCCAAGACGGGCGATCATGTCGTTGAAAGAGGCGCTGCATCGTTGTAGCTCGATGGGCACATCTTCACTGAGCCTGATTTCGCTTAGGTTGTCAGGCTGCACACGCTCGACCTGGGCCGCAAAAGCCCGTAGCGGTTTGAGTGCACGGCCGCTCACAAAGTATGCCAGCACGCCGCCAAGGAGTGTGACTCCAGCCGTGATGCACCAGGTTGTCGTGCCAAAAGACTCTTGCGCGTCGTTTACGACGATCGTGACCTTGTCATCGGGGGTCGCTTTCGTTGGGTCGAACGCCTGGGGCGAATCTTCGCCGGTTGCGTTAAAGGCCGAGATGTTACTGCCGATGGCATCCATGTAGCGCATGCCCGTATAGCCGACCAGGCAGTTCGTCAGCACGCACGCCGCACACGTCAGCAGCGCCGTCATAATCGTTATGCGCCATTGCAGAGAAAGCCTTTTCATTCGCTATCCTCCATAACGTAGCCCTCTCCAATCCGATTGCGAATCGGGTCGTATCCCAAAGCGCTGCGTAGCTTTTTGCGGAGTGACGAGATATGAACGCGGGTTGCGTTGCTAAAGCTGTTCACGCTGCTATCCCAAACGTGCTCGATAAGCTCCTCTTGACTTACCGGACGTCCCTGATTAAGCATCAGGTATTCCATGATTCCCGTTTCCTTGTGCGTAAGAGACAAAGCCTCGCTGTTCACGGAAGCGATGCGCGCCTTGGTGTCAAAGCGGAGCTTTCCGCAGGTTAAAACTATGTCGCTTTGTGTAAAGCGTCTGAGGGTAAGGCTGCGAATTCTTGCCGCAAGCTCGTCCAGATGAAACGGCTTGGTGAGGTAATCGTTGGCGCCGGCATCGAGTCCGGCGACTTTATCGGATACTTCGCCACGCGCGGACAGAATCAGTACCTTGGTCTCGCAGTCGGTTTTCCTAAGTTCCCTGAGCACGGTCATGCCGTCGATACGGGGAAGGTTGAGGTCGAGTACTACGAGGTCGAAGGCCTCAACGTCCAGTAGGTCGAGCGCCTCCTGTCCGTCGTGACAGTAGTCGACGCTGTACGCCAAGTTTCGCAAGCTGCGTGCGATTGCATCGCACAGTGCTCGCTCGTCTTCGACGATCAAAATACGCATAACAGTCTCCTTGCACATTTCAAATCGCGCTTAACACGGATTTTATAGTCGATATGGTCCAATGGTCGCGTAACGAAAGGAGTGGTCGTGTTGTTAAAAGCGGTAAAACCCGTGGTACAGGTCGCTTTGTTGATCGTCGGAATTGCCATGGTGTGCTTTGGCGTTATGCGTGGCGAGGCGGATGCCGTGCTGGCCAAAGCGATTAGGCTGTGCTTGGAGTGTATCGGAATTGGATAAAAGAGAAAACACTGCGTCGCATGTTTTGGCCCGATTTCGCGGATTCATTCAGGCGGCGGCGACGCTCATCACCAACATTCACCTGCCAAACTTTGCCAAAGGCGGCATCTATCAGGGCGCGGGAAAAACAGTCTGCGCACCTGGACTTAATTGCTATTCGTGCCCCGCGGCATCGGGTGCGTGCCCCATCGGGTCGTTCCAGTCGGTGGTGGGTTCATCCAAGTTCAACTTTTCTTACTACGTCACCGGTACGCTCATTTTGCTCGGCGTGCTGCTGGGACGCTTTGTATGCGGCTTTCTATGCCCGTTTGGCTGGCTGCAGGAGCTGCTTCACAAGATTCCCGGCAAAAAGCTTTCGACAAAAAGGCTCAAGGCGCTTACGTATATCAAATACCTTGTGCTGCTGTTTGCCGTGGTGCTGCTGCCGGTGCTGGTGGTCAACGATGTGGGGATGGGCGATCCGTTCTTTTGCAAATACGTCTGTCCGCAGGGTGTGCTCGAGGGCGCCATTCCGCTGGCCATTGCCAACGCCGGCATTCGATCTGCGCTGGGGCAGCTCTTTACCTGGAAACTTGTCGTTCTCATTGCCGTGGTAGTGCTGAGCGTTTTGTTCTACCGCCCCTTCTGCAAATGGATTTGTCCACTCGGCGCATTCTATGCGCTCATGAATAAGGTGTCCTTGTTGGGGATTCAGGTTGACGCGTGCAAATGCGTCTCGTGCGGCAAGTGTTCAAGGGTTTGTCAGATGGACGTTGATGTGGTCCGCGCGCCCAATCATGCCGAATGTATCCGGTGCGGAAAGTGCATCGGGGCCTGTCCCGTCGATGCCATCAGCTATCGCTATGGCCTGGATGTGTCGGCGGAAAAGCTTCCCTTGACCACCGATAAAAAGTAAACAAGCTTCGACAAAACGGAGGAATGACCATGAAGCTTTCTAAGATTGCGGCCCTGTTTATGGTGCCGGTGCTGGCCTTGTGTCTTGTGGCATGTTCGGCACCCGGTGGCAACGCGAGCGAATCTGCGGGCTCCGATTCTAAGATCGCAGAACTCACTGCGCAGAAGCCGACCAATGCCGACGAGGCCGCCGAGTTGTATGCAAAACTCATGATAAAGGAGAACGATATCCTTTCGAGTGATAACGCGCTGTGGGAAAAGGTATTCAATGCGGCAAATAAAGAATCGGCAATGATTGAGGACGGTAGCAATTACGGCGATTTCCTGCTCAAGACCATCGACGGTGCCAAGGATGAGTTCACGGCGGATGAGCTCAAGACGCTCAAAGCCGGTGCACAGCAGATCAAGGAGATCGAGGACAAGCTCGAGAGCTTGGAGAAGGAGTTCCCCGGCTGTGGAAGCACGCCGAGCGAAGGCGAGAGCGTCGACGCTTCGGCCGCTGGCATGACGGCTGGTGCCAATGCTTCGAGCGAGGCGACGAAGTTCCCCAGCTTTACGGGCAAGGACCTGGATGGCAACGACGTGAGCAGCGACGAGCTGTTCTCTAAGAACAAGGTCACCGTCATGAACTTCTGGTTCACCACGTGCAAGCCGTGCGTGGGCGAGCTGGGCGATCTTGAGAAACTGAATAAGGAGCTTGCCGAGAAGGGCGGCCAGGTCGTGGGCGTCAACTCCTTTACGCTCGATGGAAACAAGGGCGAGATTGCAGATGCCAAGGACGTGCTGAGCAAGAAGGGCGTGACATATAAGAACATCTGGTTCAAGTCGGATAGCGAGGCCGGTAAGTTTACGTCAAATCTATTCTCGTTCCCGACAACGTATGTCATAGATCAGAATGGCAACATCGTAGGGGATCCAATCGTGGGAGCCATCAGCTCCGCTGAGCAGCGCGCAGCGCTCGACAAGCTTATTGACCAGGCGATTGCGAATAGCGAGCAGTAGAAAACGCGTAAAGCATAGCGATGATCGTGCGCCGCTGTGCGAAGTAGTCCGCTACCTTTCAAGATAAGCTCCACCATATAGAGGTCCCGCTCGGGACCTCTTCTTTTGGGCGCCGTCCCGTTCGTTTTTTGGCGCGCTTCATTACATTCCTCATTGGCGCTGGTAAAAAATGGGGATAGAGTAGGACAAACGCGTCGAATACGAACGGCGGAGGAGAGCGGGCAGGGTGCCTGCGCAGGAGAGGTTGCCGTCCATGCTGGAGCTCAAAGGAATTTGCAAAAGGTACGTTGCGCAGTCGTTTACGCAGGTGGCGCTCGACAACGTAAGCCTGTCTTTTCGCGATAACGAGTTCGTGGCCATCCTGGGTCCCTCGGGTTCGGGTAAAACCACAATGCTCAACGTTATCGGTGGGCTCGATCATTTCGATTCCGGCGACCTGCTGATCGATGGTATTTCGACCAAGGACTTTCACGATCGCGATTGGGATGCCTATCGCAACAACCGCATCGGCTTTGTGTTCCAGAGCTATAACCTCATTCCGCATCAGACCATTTTGGAAAACGTTGAGCTGGCGCTGACGCTCACGGGTGTGGGCCATGCCGAGCGCCGCCAGCGTGCGCGCGAGGCGTTGGAGAAAGTCGGCCTGGGCGAGCACATGAACAAGCGCCCGAGTCAGCTATCGGGTGGACAGATGCAGCGCGTGGCCATCGCCCGCGCCCTGATCAACGACCCCGAGATCGTGTTGGCAGACGAGCCGACCGGCGCCTTGGATTCAACGACATCCGTACAGGTCATGGACTTGCTTAAGGACGTGGCGCGCGACCGCCTGGTCATCATGGTCACGCATAATCCCGAGCTGGCGTACCAATATGCCACGCGCATCGTCAATCTGGCGGACGGCAAGATCACCGACGATTCCGACCCCTTTGATGTCGCCAATGCCGCGCGTCGCGAGGCTAAGCCTACGCGCAAAACCTCGATGAGTTTTGTGACGGCGCTGGGGCTTTCTGCCCGAAACCTTATGACTAAGAAGGGCCGTACGGCCATGACGGCCTTCGCGGGGTCCATCGGCATTATCGGTATCGCGGCGATTCTGGCGCTCTCCAACGGCGTAAACGGCTACATCAAAAAGGTCGAGGAGGATACGCTCTCGAGCTACCCACTCACCATTTCCAAGCAGGATTACGACCTGTCGTCCACGATGGGCGGACAGGGGGCCACGGATGATGACTCGCCTGAAAACGTGGATTCGTCCGACGACAGTGCCGGCGGCAAGGCTAAGGGAACCGATAAGATTCCCGTGGTCACGGCCGTAAAAGATATGTTTGCAAGTGTTAAGTCCAACGACATGACGAGCTTTAAGGCATGGCTCGATGCCGGTGGCGATGGCATCGATAAAGAAGTCAATGCCATCCAGTACGGCTACGGTGTATCGCCGGTTGTCTATCGTGCCGGCAAGGGAGACGAGAAGCCCGTGCGTCTGGTGCCCAATGCCATGACCGAGGCCATGAGCGGCGGCGCGAGTTCGGCGGCGACGGTGAGCATGGATTCCATGGGAACCTCGGTCTTTAACGAGATGATTGACGACCAGAGCTTGCTCGACAGCCAGTACGATGTCGTCGCCGGTCATTGGCCCACGTCTGCTAACGAAGCCGTGATGGTGCTTTCTAGCCGTGGCACGGTGGGCGATTACACGCTCTACAGCATCGGTGCGCTGGATATCGATGAGCTCAACGACCTGGTTAATAGTGCCATGGCGGCCGACGGCAAGGTCGAAACGCCCGAGACCGGCGCCGACTTTACCTACGACGATGCGCTGTCCACGACGTTTAAGGTGTTGCCGCCGGCCGATGCCTATCGCAAAAACGAAGAGACCGGCATGTGGACTGACATGTCTGGCGACGCCGACTTTATGACGGCCAAGGTTGCCGACGGTATTGACGTGCGTATTGTGGGCGTGGTGCGACCTAACGAGACAGCCAATGCGAGTGCGTTATCCCCGGGCATTGCCTATACGCATGCGCTGACTCGCCAGCTTATGGAGCGCGCCGCCGATTCGCAGATTGTGCAAGAGCAACTTGCTCATCCCGAGACGGATGCCTTTACCGGCAAGTCTTTCGATGAACTGCAGGGCGAGGCCAAGCAAGGCGTGGATCTGGGCAGTATGTTCAGCGTGGACGAGGCGGCACTGAAAAGCGCGTTCTCGTTCGATGCATCTGCGCTCTCGGGTGTTGCCGGCGGCATGGACCTGTCGGGTCTTGACCTGTCCGGGCTGGACATTGACCTTTCGGGCGTTGGGAAGGACATCGACTTCAGCGACATCATGGCCAAGGCGCCGACCCCAGATTTCTCGGGCATCTTTGACGGTCTGGAGCTCACACCCGAGCAAATGCAGCAGGTGGGAACGCTTGCCAACCAACTGTTTGAGGGCTTTTTGCAGTCTGATCAGTTTAAGGCCCTGACTCCCGAGGACCTTAAGGACGCGTCGAAGCTCGCCGCCGCATTCTCGGCGTATCTTGAGAATGATGCGGCGGCCCAGCAAATCCTGGCCCGGCTCAAAGCCCTCGGCGGCGATGCCCTGGCCGAGCG
>CATZIG010000106.1 GCA_958419975.1 uncultured Collinsella sp. | reverse complement strand
CGAGCAGACCGGTGCCCGCCTCGTTGAGCTGGTCGATGATGTCGCTCATGCGATAACGCCAGGTTGAGGCATCGTGGACACGATTGACCTCGATGCTGCCGAGCGGTGCAATTCCGAGGCCGGTGACTTCGAAGTGGTTGGACGGGTCGATGAGATGGGCTGCGGCGCGTTTCGCCCCGAACTCGAGTTCCTCAAGCATTCCCGGGAGCGCGGTCGTCTTTACGGCTATCCAGCCGTGGCATTCCGCCCTTGTCGCGAGCGACGACATGAGAGCGGTTTTACCGGTTCCACGCGCGCCCGAGAAGATCGAGGTCAATTCTGGGCGCCTGCGCTGGCTCAAGAAGGCACGGTCCAAATCCCGAATAATCTGTTGTCTGCCAGCGAGATGGGCAGGAACCTCACCAAAACTGGGGGTAAACGGGTTCTCGAGGTATTCCACAATGCCCTCCTTTGGCGTCTCGGGTTAATTTCATTTTATTCTAGTTAATCTCAATTAAAAACGATTAATTTCATTTCAAAGCAAAAGGTTGGCGTCGTGCGTTATCGAAGCGGTGCTTGAATAGCTTACGTTGGAGCCCGAAAATGGGTTCAACCCATTCGCGAAATTTGCACGCCCTATTGTGAGTGGGCTCTCAGATGAGCTGAAGCTGCCATCGTGCGGCTGATAGGGGCAATCATGAAAAACAGAATCTATGGGTATGCTCGAGTTTCGTCAGCAGATCAGAACCTGGATCGCCAACTGGATGCGCTGGAGCGGTTTCCGGTCCAAACGAATTTGATCTATGCTGACAAAGCGAGTGGAAAGGACTTCAGGCGTCCTCAGTACCAGCGTCTTCTTCGTCGTCTGCGCGAAGGGGACGTTCTGGTGATTAAGAGTATCGATCGATTGGGTCGCGACTACCGTGAAGTTCTCGATGAATGGCGTCGCCTAACGACGGACAAACGCGTTGCCATCGTGGTGCTCGATATGCCATTGCTTGATACACGCGAACAACCCAATGGAATTACGGGGACTTTTATTGCCGATCTAGTGCTTCAGGTTTTGAGCTACGTGGCTCAGGTGGAGCGCGAAAACATAAAGCAGCGCCAGGCGGAGGGTATCGCGTCGGCGCGTCTGCGGGGTGTGAGATTTGGGAGACCGACGCTCGAACGTCCGGATAGCTACCGCGATGTCATCAAATCATTCGAAGGAGGTGAAGCTACGAGGCGAGAGGCCGCAATGCTCCTGAACGTCAGCGCATCGACGTTCGATCGTTGGAGACGGGCGGATACGAACTGATATGACCGTTCGCCGTCTGTCCGTCCTCTTTAACTAGACATTTTGACGAGGGGAGTTTATTGCACGGAGTCCACTCCTTCCCTCGATGTTTATCCAGTTCACGCCCTGGAACCAAATAGTGCCACCGCGTTGCCAATTCGTCTGCATTTTGACGAGGGGGCTAGATATCGTGTTTTGTATTTAAAGGAGGACAAGATGAAAAGGCATTATGGGATGGCTGCGGCGATCTCGCTATTTGCGACGGTGCTCTGTGGGGCACTTCTGCTGAGTGGCTGTTCACAGGTTGAGAAGAAAAACGATGGGCCTGATTATGCCGATGAACGTGCAATGGCCGTGATTGCTCAAGGCTATCAAAAGCGGTCGGATTACCTTGAATCACTGGGAGAGGATGCTGATCTGGGCTCTAATAAAGTTCGAAAAGAGGCAATTAAAACCGAGATCGATAACGACAAAGAACTCAAAAAGGCGTCATTTAAAGACACTAAGATGCAAGAAGACGTCATTGCCTATCTCAATCTGCTTGATAATCAGCTTGATGTTGTCAAGAAGTATGCGGAATCGGATCCCAAGTATTACGACGAATGGGAAAAGGCCTATGACGCACGATCTGCACAGCTTAAGAAGCTGGTTGATCGGTATGACTTGACGGTCGATGATGAGTATCGAGATGCGTTTGACGAGCTGATCAAGAACGGTAGGACCGTGGAGGAGAAGACGCATAATGATGAGGTTATCAACGGCCTGCTCTCATCGGCGACCTTTGAGAAAAGTGACGACGGCTACGGCCTCTATACGTACACCGCAATAGTCGAAAACACCTCTGACATATCGTTCGAAAACGTTTTTCTAAATGTTGCTCTTTACGATGCCGATGGTGTAAGGGCGGAAGAATGCTACGCAGATACATCCGCCTGGGCGCCTGGCGAGAAGGTGAAGTTTGAGGTAATGAGTGAGGTAGACGCTTCGAGGGTCGCGCCGACAGTATCGAATTACAGCATCAAGGAATAATTCGCGGGAATTGGAAAGAATGCGCGACCGTTTTCTCCGAACGGTCGCGTTTTGCATTAAGCCGTTGACAGAATGATTCGTGCCGTCATGTACACGATGGAAGATGATGGAGAAGTCGGGCCCATAAAAGAAAGGCGAAGCAGGATGACAAGAACAAACTTGTTTACAACAATAACGCAAAAGCTAATCTTTGGCGGTTTGCTGGCTGTTACGGCCGTGGCGACTGCCGGGTGTATCTGGTTGTATTTGACACGTAATCCTACAACGATCACCGATGATTCGATTCGCGAGGAGATCGCGCCGGTCGTAAAGCTTGTGACGTACGAATATAACTTTACGCAGCTGCTCTCAATCGATGAAGCGGGGAATCCGCTTGGGTGGGAAAACCCCTTTACGTCTAAGCGATATGTCGCAACGATTGACGGCAAGGCTGATATCGGGATCGATGCCGATAAAATGAAGATTGAAATCAAGCGGGTTGATATGAACGACGAGAACTCAGAGGTCAAGAGCGTAAAGGTTACATTGCCTCACTCGGAAATTACCTCTTTCTCAACAGACCCCAATACATTGAAGAAATATGTTGAGGACAATGGTTTTCTGAACTGGAATCAAGTAAGTACGGACGATCTGAACGGTTTGTTGAAACAGGCGAAGAAAGAGCAGACCAAGAAGGTCGAAGAGAGCGATATGCTCAAAGAATCTGATGATAGAGCCAGCGGATTGATCGAAAAACAGGTCAAAGCCCTATGCGGCGACGATGTCGATATTAACGTTACGTTTAAGTAAGGGTGAATGGTGTGTCCGATAAACGACAACAGTTTGGTGAGGCGGAGCCCGAAAAGCAGCAGAAGCCCGGTGTCGGTTCTTCTTCGCTGGAGAACATAATGTTTGGAGCATTAAATGGCGCGCAAAACGCCATTATGGGTGTGGTCAAGGAGACCCAAAAGAAATCGAGTGAATTGGCGGACGCCGCTAGCCCGTTGGCGGATAATGCGCTTAAAGGTATTACTGACTTTGCAAATGGGATTGCTTCTGCAACTGCAGCCGCGGTGAATGAACGCTACAGCGCAAAGCGACAAGAGCAACTCGGCCTGCCATCGACGCTCGTTGACGATAACGGTGATTGGGTGTTGCCCGATCCGTTGCTGACCAATCAAGAGCTTGCCGAGCTTGAGGCATTGACCGAGCAATACGAAAAGATGGTAGCGCCTTCAAAGCTCAAGCAGCTGACCGATATGGCTGGGCTAAAGATACCGGAGAATCTTCGCACTGCCGTTGGAGATGCGGTCGATGAGCTTACAAGTGAGATTCAGCAACAAGAGCTATATGCACAGGTTATGAAGCAGGTCGTCGATGGTTTCAAAGCTATCGAGGAGCAAGCTGCCAAGTACAGCGTTACTGAGGCGCAGATTGTTGAGGCCGCAAATACTACGCTTGAAGGCGTTACTATCCGTTCGATTGACGAGTTATTCATGCTTCGCAGTTTTGACGTCGCGAGGATTGCGGCAGGTGAGAACGGTAGACACTTGCTGCTTGCGGCGACCGAGGGTGCGGTGACAGGTGCTCCTGGGTTTGCCGGTTTGCCCTTCAATATCGTATTCAGCATGTTTCTCTATTATCGCGCGGTGCAGTCGGTTGCCATGATGTACGGATTTAACGTTAAAGAGGATCCGGCTGAAATGGTCATTGCGGGCGATGTGTTTTCAAACGCGATGGCTCCGTCGGCAGGCTCTGCTGATGGCATGGCTGTCGCAATCGGTAAAGTAATGCTTGTAGCCGAGATGGAGGGTGTGAAGCAGACGGTCAAGAAAGGCTGGACGGCAATGGCGGCACGGGGCGGCGCGGCTATGCTTGTCACGCAGATTCGCGCCCTTGCTAATGCCGCTGCACGTAAGGCACTCGAGAATGCCGGCAAGAAGTCGCTCGAGAATAGTGTTTTCAAAAACGTACTCGAACAAATTGGCAGGAATATCACTCAAAAATCCCTCGGCAAGGCCATTCCCGTGTTTGGCGGCGTTGTCGGCGCCTTGTTTGATGTCTCGCAGATGAATCGTGTTTTGCAATATGCCAACATCTTCTACCATAAGCGGTTCATCATTGAAAAACAGGAGCGTATTGCAATACTTGTCGGTATGGAGACGGCCTCTGTGAACGGTGAGGTTGAGGCTTGCGATGCGGAAAGATAACCGACCGTGTTCTTCGATGATGGAGAACTTTGGCGGCGTTTGGTGCAAATCGGTATAGGTAGGGGTGCGGACCTAATTGCGTGACAAAGGGACAGTCCCTTTGTCACATTCCCGGAAAGCCTGTTTGGCGTAGGGCTTCATAGAGGACGATGGCGGCGCTGTTGGAGAGGTTGAGTGCGCTGATGCGGTAGTCGTCCGGGTTGACGAAGTTGCCGCAGATATCCTGCCGAAGGATGGCTTCATGGCCGTCCTCGATATGCCCGAGTGATTCCTCGTGGGCTCCCCATGCCTCGGCGTTGTCAAGCGAATCGCAATCGCGCAGCATCGGGATGCGCTCGCAGCGCTCGGGTGCCGCGGCAAGCAGTGGCTCGGGAATGCCCGAGCTCTCGCTGCCAAAGACCAAGTAGTCGCCATCGCGGTAGGTACTCTGAGCATAGGTGCGGCGTGCCTTTTTGGTCAGCAGATGCAGGCGACCATCGGCGGGGGAGAGACCGTTGCGCGCAAGGAAATCCTCCCAGCCGGCATAGGTGGTCACGTCCAAGTTTTGCCAGTAGCCCAGACCGGCGCGACGTACCGTCTTGTCATCGAGCGAAAACCCCAGTGGCTCCACCAGATGCAGGCGGGCGCCGGTAACCACGCAGGTGCGGCCGATATTGCCCGTATTGGCCGGAATCTCGGGCGCATACAGCACAATGTTGAACATGAATCTCCTTGGCTCAGAACGAAAAACCACCACGAAGGGTACCTTCGTGGTGGTTTGGCGGTTAGGTAGGCGGAAAAATGTCCGCTTGGATAAACCTAGGCGCGGTGCCAGTCGGTCAGGCAGGCATCGAGGGAGGCGATGAGCGCATCCTTATCCATGTGACGGCCGATGATGCACAGGCTCGTCATGCGGTCGCCCGTCTCGTCATCCCAAATCTGCATGATCTCGGGGTTTTCGTCGATGATCTTCTGCTTCTCGCCCTCGGGCGCGGAGTCAACGAACAGACCGTTCTCCATCAGGCGCATCTGGTGGCCGGCCTGCTCGAACATGTCGGACATGTCCGGATTGCCGGTCTGCCATAGCGGACCCTTGACGCGGATGACCTCGTCGGGCCACTCCTGCTCAACAAAATCGGTGAACTTCTGCAGGTCAAACGGCTTGCGGCGCGAGTACACAAAGGTCTCGATGTCGTACTCGAGCACCTCGGGGTCGTCGTGCTCCTCGGGATGCTCCATGGCCTCGATCCAGGCGGCGGAGTTGTAGGCGCGCATAAAGTCGAAGCGGTCGGTATCGAGCAGCTCCTCCATGGGGACCTCGCCGTTTTGGGCCTCGACGATCACGGCGTCTTTCTGCAGGCTGCGCACGATGGCCTTAAGCTCGGCGATCTGCTCAGGGCTCACGGTATCGGTCTTGTTGAGGATCAGCGTGGAGCAGAACTCGATCTGCTGGATGAGCAGGCTCTCGATGTCGTCCTCGTCGATATCCTCGGCCAGCAGGTCGCGACCACCGTTGAACTCGTCGTACATGCGCGCGCAGTCGACTACTGCCACGATGTTGTCGAGTGCGAGCTTGGGCTCGCCGCCCACCTTGGCCTCGTCGCAGAAGCTCGAGATGGTGTAGGCGATGGGGATAGGCTCGCAGATACCCGATGCCTCGATGATGATGTAGTCGAACTTGCCCGAATCGGCAATGCCCTGCAGCTGGTTGGCCAGGTCGTCCGAAAGCGTGCAGCAGATGCAGCCGTTGGTGAGCGGGATGAGGTCGTCGGTCTCGGAAAGGCCGCCGTCGGCGATAAGGCTGGCGTCGACATTGATCTCGCCGATATCGTTGACGATCACGGCGGCGCGGATGCCGCCGTCGTTAGCGAGGATGTGGTTGAGCAGCGTGGTCTTGCCGGCACCGAGGTATCCGGTAAGCATGATGATCTTCACGGGTTTGTTGGGCATGTGCCCTCCTTTGTTAGACATGGCTTACAGTTGAATCTTATGCCAAACGCCTGCTCTTATACCCACGCGCCGGCAAATAACACAAGCTACTCCCAGGCTCCCCAAACATCGGGGCAATAACCGATGGTGGCCTTTTTGCCGTTGCGCACGATGGGCTCGGCCAAGACCTGCTGGTTCTCGAGCAGCTTGTCGAAGCGCTGACTAGGGGTGAGGTGCTGAATGAGCGCGAGCGTCTCCTCGTCCTTGGCCTTGGGGTTGAGCAGCTTGTCGATGCCGCCGACCGCCTGCATCACGCTCGTGAGCTCGCCCTTGCTCATCTCCTTTTCCTTTAGGTCGATAAACTGCACCTTAATGCGGCGCTCCTTAAAATAGCGCTGAGCCTTCTTGGTATCGAAGGACTTTTTGGTGCCAAAAATCTGGATATTCATATATTGTTCCGCCGTTCTAACGAACGGCGGTCACCTCGACGCTGCAAAGCCATCTGATGGGCAATCTGCCTTTCAATCGTCGGGCGCGGGCAAAAGCCCAGCACCCTCCTCTTTCAAGGCACCTTGCCTCATCAGCTGGCTTTTCGCTCATATGACCCAATCCGCTGTCAAGAGCCACAATGGCCCCGCCGACCG
>CATZIG010000105.1 GCA_958419975.1 uncultured Collinsella sp. | reverse complement strand
GAGGTTCTTTGCGAGGATGTTGGCGTAGCCGAGGAGGGCGCCCGCCTTACGCTGGCTAGCCACGGGCGGCCTCCGAGGGAATGCTCAATCCACATCTATCGAGGAATTCAACAACGATCTTCCTCTGAGCTGGCAACCTGTCATACGCCTTTGAATAGTCACTCTCGAGCAGTTCCGAATTACATACGGAAAGAATTGACCGCTCAACGAAAGAAACACCCAGCTCGCTGGCTAGCGTGTCGAATCGGCTGCTCATGTCTGGACCAGTGGACTCACGAGGGCAATAAATCAGCGGCTTCCCGAACAAGATCGAGAAAATTGATCCGTGATATGAATCTGTCGCTACAAGCTTTGCGTGACGGACGGCATAGAGGAACTCTGAAGGCCCGAGGGCGTAGTAGCGCGCATCCCCTAGTAAATCGACCCTCTTGCAGCTAAGTGAATCACAGATTTCGGCAACCCTCTCTTCGTAAGCTGCACTCCCGAGGAAGTACGTCAATACATAATCATTTGGAAGCCCGCAGTGCGGCTCTTTTTCATACCTTTCCCACCAGGAGCCGTCAAACATCAGTGTTGGGTCAATCAACACCTCGGCCTTTAAGCCGTACAGACTGTTTATAAGCTCGGCGCTCTTCTGCTCACGAACGGACAGCCTATCAAACCCGTCGAAATAGCCGTGGAACAGCTCACGCTTCTCCTCGGGAATCGTCGGAGCTGCCAAGCTTGGCGAAAAAGCAATGCGCTTTTCTCTTGGCGAAAACGTGAGAAACATAGTGGAGTTAGCGTCAGGGGAATACGGAGACCAAACTTGGTCGCTCCCAGCAACGAAAAAGTCATAGGATTTAATGTCACGTGGAGGGTTGGAATCAGATATAACCTCCCGGCTAAAGGAAATGTTACGGGAATTGAAATCCTCAAACGAACGATGCCTCTGGATGTGGGCAACGGCAAGCCCCTTTGGAATGAGCGAAGCCAAAGACTTGAGCTTGTATTTGGCAGATCTCGAGTCCTTCTGTCTGAACGTAAGGACATCTGCACCCGAGAGTTTGAGAGTTTCTTGGACAGCAAGGTTCTGGAGCCTCTGCCCATAGTTGTCCCCATGCGTAAATGTGGAAATGCCTATTTTCATGTTCAAACCTGTTCTTCGTCTCTATCAATAATCAAATAGTCTGCAGCCGAGGAATTCCACGACCAAGCCAGCGCTCCACAGAGCAGCAGTAGGCACAAGCAGCAGTTCACCCTTGTAAAGCACTGCGTATACAGAAAGGTAATAAGAATTGTTAGCAAAAGGGGCAAACGAACAAGCCGGCCATTAGATCCTTTTTCCTGCTCCATAAACTCACTAACCACGGAGTGGAAAAACGCTACATACGCTGCCGTCTCCCAAACCCCCATGAGAATCAAGAAAGACCCCATATCCGCTTGACCAAAGTGGTTAAACGACATGAACCCGGACGCGTAGAAGCTTGAGGCTCCAAGACCCTCTCCGAGACTCCATGTAGCCGGTCTCAAGAGAGCGAAGCCGATGATAGCAATCCTCTCGTTACTGCCGTCGGCAGCAGTACCGACGGAAGCTGAACTGCCAACCATATCGAACAGACCAAACACTTGCGTATCCACGAGGATCTGGAACGCAGGCACCAAGGCGTATGCAATTGTCAGGATAAAATACAAGGCGACAAGCCAAAAGAAGGGACCCGAAACATCCGCTTCTCCCTTCATGACTGAAATAAGCCAGAACATCACTAAAACGAGAGGAAGGATTATGAAGAGCGCCTTATTATCGTTGAGTGTCGCAAGATAGAAGGACAGGACGATAAGGCAGACGTTGTAAGCGATGGCAAGGGATGGCCAGAGAGGACCCCGAAGCCTCCTAATCCAGACGAAGTTGTAGAGCACGACGAATGAAGTGTAAAGGGCCACCGCATGGACGGACGCATAAGAGAACAGGCCGGAGATATTGTCCTCGAAGTAACTGATGTCGTTCGTTGTCGCAGCGATCATCCCATGGGTAGAGTACTGGATAAACATGATCGCCATATTGAGAAGCAATATGGCGTTGAAGACCGGAAAACCTGCATCAAAGAGTCCAAGAAGAAAATCCCTCTTGTTAGTGACCAAAAGAAAGAAGTAAAGCGTATAGACAAACGGGTAGAGGAGCAGCAAAATATTCGCCCTAAACGTTTCCATATTGCCACCCAAGAGGGCACCAGACAGCCACCCTGCAACGGTAATCAGCCCAAGTAGTAGCGCTCTACCGCTATATTTCCATCCGGAGAAGAGCGCCCTCACGCAAATCATGCCGGTAATTACCCAGTTGAGGTATCGCCCCAGACCATAGTACTCAAGGAAGAAAACCTGCGCCAAGATACCTATAACGATCGTCGCATCCGCCAGGTCACCCATGCAAACGGTTAGAACGCCTTGCTTATTAGGGAGATACCAACGACCTCTTCGACCAGCCCGCTCCTCCGCTTTATTTATAACGAGCCTCGCATGCCTATGATCTTGCATTGAGTACCTCCAGCAGCACACGTTCAATCAGCCTCGTGTGCATGTGAACTCCCGTGTTGAGACCTACCGAGGAGCATGGAAGCAGGTCTACGATCTCATCTGAATCGACAAGATCGAGCGGACCAGGCTTTCCGCTCCTGAAACGATTGACCTCCCTGATAAGCCGGCTCTTATCCCTAAACAGCCCGATTAGCTCCTCCTCGTTATTCAGCACCAAACCGGACCCATGTTCAACGACAAAGTCGGCGACATTGCCTGCACATGCACTCGAAATCGTATAAGCGTTTGCGGAGTAAGATTCCATACAGGTGTAGCTATAGGTCTCTGGCCAAGATGGCCACATGACAACGATGGCAATCTCGCACTCCCTGAGAGAGTCGGTCATGGCATTTGGGTGCTTCTCATCAAATTCGACAAACCGCTTGTTCATCCCTGGATACATTTCGTTCGAGCTGTTGAAGACGAAGAACTCGTACTCTTGTTCATCGACCGCAGATACGAGGCGAAGCCAGGTCTCCCAGCCCTTTGTCTTCCTCGGCATCCCCAGAAAGGCAACCCTGATGCGCTCCCCTGCGTTCAGAGGACGTCTGTTGCCCAGATACTCTCCAAGCAGCTTTTGGTGCGGTATTACATCAACAAGGCCCTCGTATTGGGGCCTGAATGAGAGAAACCGATTCTTCGTATAGGTCGAAGGTGCAACAAAACGGAGATTTTTGATGGAGTCAAACAGCCCTTGGATCTTCGACTCCACACGAAGGCTGTTACTGAAGTGGGGGCATTTCTCGCAGGGAACGTCGCCGAGCCTTGAGCTGTCACAAAAGCCGCTCCTATTTTGGAGGTTATAGCTTGTACAACACAGGTAATAGTCGTGGAGAAAGGCCCTGACCGGTGTTTTGCCTGTAACTTTTAGCAGTTCGGAGACTTTCTCAAGGCTCACGTACAGAAGGTGGTGGATATGAAGCTCAAGAAGGCTGAAGCCGCTTTTTTGCCAGCTGCAAAGGGCCTCGCACACCTGGGCAATACTGAAAACACCAGCCTCCACCCCGTCGACCGTAACCCCGAATTCGCAAAATAGCATCTGGTCGTCCCTGAACAGGGTCTTCTTA
Source organism: uncultured Collinsella sp. (assembly GCA_958419975.1). Taxonomy (GTDB): domain Bacteria; phylum Actinomycetota; class Coriobacteriia; order Coriobacteriales; family Coriobacteriaceae; genus Collinsella. Next base: position 3,494 of record CATZIG010000105.1, on the reverse strand, counting down.
ACCGAGTGGAGATAGACGTAACTTATGCCGTGCGACGCCATGGCCTGCTGACTCGCCATAATAGCCTTTGGGGTGCCGGTCTTGTCCTTGAGATAGTCGCAAAAGGCAAGCGCTAGGACGTACGCACTATTGTGCGGTTTGGGGATGCTTTTACTCATATCATCGCTTCCCAAACAAGAGGAGAGATCTATTGAAAAGGCCCTCTTGTAGACTGCCGAAATTCAGCCTCGAAGAGAAAGAAACCCTGCACCTAGCCATGAAAGAAGCGTCCATTTTCGATACCAACTCTCCAAGAGCACGCTCTGGAGGAAGAATGCAGTCGGAATAAGTTGAAAGAAGTCCAGTAACTTGCTTTGCAAGAGTAATCTCTCGCGGATGACAAAAACTATTGATTTTCTCAATCACTTTAGATGGTAAATCAGTACTCACACCGACCACATTACGACCATGCTGGCGATATCCCATATGAGGAGAAGCATCGAAAACAATCCGATAACCCAGCAGCACGCATAGATTAGCTATCAGCTTATCATGCATGATGACGGGATGGGGCAGCTCATGCAAGCAAACAACTTCCCAAATACGCCTATCAAATACTTGCGTACATCCCATAGGTGACCCAATGCAAAGCTGGTTGAGAGGGTCGTTATCTCGATAAGATATGCACCTTTGTTGCCCATAGGTTAACCGGCCCATCTCATTACCAGCTGAATCTACAAGTCTTGAATTGCAATGATAAAGAGCCAAATTCTCCTGCTTCTTAAGCTGTTTAATCGCAGTTATCAGTTTATCGCTATCCCAAATATCATCTTGGTCGGAAAACGCATAGTAATCAGCTTCGGGAGCATTCCGCAACAACGTCAAAAACCCTAAAGCAGGTCCTAGGTTTTCTCCTGTTAACAAAGTCAGACTGCCCTCATCTGCATAGCGCTGCAGAAGATCACGAGTACCATCAGATGACCCGTCATCACGGACAAAAAGACGTACGTCAACTTCAGCCTGCGAGAGAATGCTGTCAATTTGTTCTGAAATAAATGGGATGCCGTTGTATGACGCCATTAATACGACGCACTTTGGCACCTTGGAATTACTCAACATATGGATTACCTTATCATTAATGCCTAAAGCAAACGCTCTCGATGTGTTAACCCCTGAGCAAACCCAGTGCAAGCAGTATATCCTTAACCAAGTACTTGGCGCAGTCTTTTGGCCTCGCCCTGAGAACGAGTCGGTTAACCCGTACCCCGTTACGAAAGCCGTCCATAAAGGTATTTCTTTCTATAGGCTTCGTCGAAGGACGTTGAAGCTGTTCATTGTTGGCCACAGCTAGACCAGGATCAACCGGCAAAAGCTCAAGGTCCGTCATTTCTAACAGTTCTCGACCCTTGTCTGTCTGCACAAGTGCGAGGGATATCCCGTTCGCGACCTCATCAGAAAGCTCGCTACCCCATGAATCGCCAAGCGTAATATCGGAGACACGATCACCCTTGGCGTAGCGGCAGGAGTAGCAGCCTTCCGTATACGGTAAACCCGAGAGGAAAGCAATCGAGTAGCGATCGCGGACACCCGTCCTACCCACAGTATCAGCTCCGCGATAGCGGAGCTGATACTGGACTTTCTTTCGAAAGTCCAGTATCAGCTCATTAGACAGGTTGTTACCTGTCTCTTCCAAGAATCGGCTCAGGACCTTGGGGGACGGTGAACCATGACAGATAAGGTCGATGGTGTAAAGGGAATCGGCTAAACGGCTTCCAACGAAGTTACGCATCGCAGCAACCTGACAAGGAAGACCGATAAAGAGAACCCTTTGACCACCTTGCAGGGCCTCCCTAACCTCGCGGTACGCACCAAGCGGATTGCTTTTGACGTATTTGGAGCCTTGGGCCCTCCTCAAGTAATCCGCATCAGAAGTGAGGTGGAACCGGAACTCACCGCCCTCCTGTGCACATGAACACACTAATCCATTTGACGCCACAAACGCCTCCGAGATGGCCGTAGCCAGACCCCCGGACGAAGATGACATTCTGAGCGATGTATCTTTCGCCCACCCCTGTAGCCACTCGAGAGGACGCAACGAAGATGGGGATACCATCTGGGGACACGTTTTCTCGCACAGTCCACATCCCACGCACCTTGTAGGATCAATACGGGCGTTATACGCCTCAATCGTATCCTCAATGGCAATCGCTCCATGTCGGCATGAATCGACGCAGGCCATACAGCCAGCGCACATATCCTTCTTGCATACCGTCCTAGTGCCAACGTTTGACAATGCCCTACTCCTCAATCATGCTCTTGAGCTGCGCTAGGGACTTCTCCCTCTCCGCACCCATCACGTCGTTGACCCGACCAAAGTCAATCTGCTTGGATGCTAACTCGACATCATCTAGATTCTGAAGCACTCTGTCCGTGAGGTCCGTGAGTCGCAGAATACTCACGTTCCTGCTCGAGGTTCCGTTCTTGGGCAGCACTTCTACCAGCGGCGTATTGAGATTTATGGCAAAAGCCGTACCGTGGAACGAGTCCGTGACTAGGCATGCTGCGTTGTCGACATACGAGAGAAACTCAGCAAGCGTCGGCAGCCACTTGAACTTGCCCTCGCGTGAGGCCTGGTGCAGGCTTGCGGAGATCCGTATCAGGGGCAAGCCAAGCTTTTTGGCAACCTTCACGGCGTACTGCCCCACCGTCGGGTCGCTGTGAATCTGGTAGACGAGGATGTATTCGCCCTTCGGGGCAGGTGCCGCCATCCTTCTCCACGCCTCGCCATCAAGCAGCAGCGTGGGATCGACAACCTGTCCGGCCTCTATGCCCCACGAGGCAAGCTGCTCGCGCGCGGCATCCTCGCGTACGAACACGGCCTCATATGCTCGAAGGTCCTCGAGAAACCTGGGGCGCACGCTATCCGGCATATTCTTCTTACCAAAGCTTGCCGCATATGAGATGCGCCTTGCGCCCTCGGGAGCAAACTCAAGCGCGTATGACAGGTCGTATGCGCCCGAGCTGATGGGACCCCACACCTGATCGCTTCCAGTCATATAGACATCGGCCTTGGGCGGATTAGCCTTCAGCTCCTCCAGGGATGCATAGTGAGGGCTCATCTTAAGCAGCTGGGAACGCTCACGCGCAAACCGCTTGCCCGCCACCCTTGTCTCAGGCTCCATCAGAAGTCTGTAGACAGACTTCTTCAACGGGTTCCCGTTCCAGGACGGCTTTGTCGAAAGAAGCGTCCTCACCTGCTGGGATACGTCCTCACAAGCAGGTACATAGTCCATAATCTCGAACTCATGCCCCAAGCTCTCTACCGCTCGTTGTGTCGCATATGCCTGGAGCAGGGAGCCATAATTAGAGATTGCGTGCCTGGTTATGCAGGATACTTTCACGTGTTTCCTCCGATTGATATCGAGCAACCGCTATTTCTGAATTTTTGCATTCGATTTTTCCACCCGGCTGCACTACAGCGCCTCCTCAGTCTCGTACACGTGCGCGTCGGCTCG
>CATZIG010000104.1 GCA_958419975.1 uncultured Collinsella sp. | reverse complement strand
GAGTTTGTTGCCATCAACACCGATGCTCAGGCACTCGCGATCTCTGATGCCGATATCAAGGTGCACATCGGCACCGACCTTACCCGCGGCCTGGGCGCCGGCGCCAACCCCGAGGTTGGCCGCAAGGCTGCCGATGAGTCCCGCGACGACATTGCCGAGGCGCTCGCTGGCGCCGACATGGTGTTCATCACCTGCGGCGAGGGCGGTGGCACCGGTACCGGCGCTGCTCCCATCGTTGCCGATATCGCGATGAACGAGGTCGGTGCGCTGACCGTCGCCGTCGACACCATGATCGTCATTCCTAACGATAAGCTGCTCGACATCGCCGAGAAGAAGACCACCATGCTCGAGGCCTTCGCGATTGCCGATGGTGTCCTTTCCCAGGGCACCCAGGGCATCACCGACCTCATCACCGTCCCCGGTATCATCAACCTGGACTTCGCCGATGTTAAGACCATCATGAAGCAGGCCGGTACCGCCATGATGGGTATCGGTACCTCTTCTGGGGATACCCGTGCCGTCGATGCTGCCCAGCAGGCCATCTCCAGCCCGCTGCTCGAGAGCTCCATCGATGGTGCCACGCGCGTGCTGCTCTCCATCGCCGGTTCCAAGGACCTGGGCATCCAAGAGATCAGCGACGCCGCCGACGTTGTCGCCAATGCCGTCGATCCCGAGGCCAACATCATCTTCGGTACCGTTGTCGACGAGTCCCTGGGCGACCAGGTGCGTATCACCGTCATCGCTACGGGCTTCTCCGACTCCAACGTCAACCGCCAGGACGAGCTCTTTGCTGCTCAGCAGTCTCAGAGCAAGGCCGCTGCCTCCGCTGAGCCGCAACGCACCGCTCCGGCCACCAGTCCGGCTCAGGCCGCTCCGACCCGCAACGTTGGTGGCACCGAGCTTCCTAACTTCGGCAACGATCAGTTCGAGCTTCCCGACTTCCTGAAGCGCGGTAGCTTCTAAGTCGTTCTTTGCATTGTTGTGCACAGGGGCGTGTCCGTATGGACGCGCCCTTTTTATTTCGACTTTGTAAACTAGAACCTCCAATCTCTTTACGTTCCCTTTACGATTGCCTCCAGCGCAGCAGGTATCCTTTTAGAGAAGTATGACAGCCGTATAAACGCGGGCTGTAGCGGCGATGCCGCGGTACTTGTGTTATTAGGAGGCTTTAGTATGGCAGCACGTGCGGACAACGTTTCGCGTGTCGACCATGATGGAGTTACGTTGGTGGAGGGCGCGACATCCGATGTTCGCTTTGCCTTCACCGAGCGCGCCGGTGGCGTTTCCGAAGATGCGTACTCCTCACTCAACTTGGGCTCGCATGTTGGCGATGACCCCTTTGCTGTTCAAGAAAATCGTCGTCGTGCGCTCGAAGCTATGGGTGCCGCCGAGTGCGAGCACAACCTGCTCGTTCCCAATCAGGTCCATGGTGATCATATCGTTGCGGTGACCTCGAACGGCGCCGATGACCTTGAGGACGTTCGCGAGCAGATTGCCGAGGGCTGTGATGCCATCGTCTGCACGGCGCATAACGTGCCCGTGCTGCTCTGCTTTGCCGACTGCGTTCCCGTGGTGCTGGTGGCCCCTGGCGGATTTGCCGTGGTGCACTCCGGTTGGAAGGGCACGATTGCACGTATTTCTGCCAAGGCGTGCCAGGCGCTTTGCGATGCTGCCGGCTGCGATGCGAGCAACGTTTCCGCCTATATCGGCCCCCATATCTTGGGTGACGAATATGAGGTATCCCAGGAACTCATGGATCGCTTTGCCGCCGAGTTCTCTTGCATCGATGCGAGTGCCTCTCGCATGCTCGATCTTTCCGCTGCCATTCGCGAGGCGCTGGTAGATGTCGGTGTCGACGCGGATAATATCGTGGATACCCAGCTTTCGACTGTGCGTCAGAACGACCGCTTTTATTCCTACCGTAACGAGGACGGCACCTGTGGGCGCCATGCTGCGATCGGCGTGATGCTATGAGAAAGATCGTATCGGTCCTGAGCGCCGCTGTGCTTACGCTTACGCTGTGCGCCTGTTCTTCGGGATCTTCTACCTCTTCCATTACCGTCGCCGGCTCCACGACCTGCCTTCCTATCGCCGAGATTGCGGCCGGGGGCTTTAAGGAGGAGACCGGCATCGACGTGCTCGTTTCCGGTTTGGGTTCTTCCGCTGGCATCGAGGCCGTCAGCGCCGGCACAGCCGATATCGCCAGCTCCTCCCGTGGACTCAATGCCGACGAACAGGATCTGGGCCTGACTCCCATCGTCATTGCCCACGACGGTATCGCGGTCATCGTGAACGACGATAACCCGGTCGATAACCTCTCGACCGAGCAGCTCCGCGATATTTACGCCGGCAAGATCACCAACTGGAAAGAAGTCGGTGGCGAGGACCTGAGGATCCAGGTCATCAATCGAGATGAGGCGTCCGGCACGCGTGAGGCCTTCCGCACCATCGTGATGGACGGCACCCCGTTCGATCGCCGCTCGGCCGTTCTTTCGGGCACGGGCCAGGTGCGCGACGTGGTATCTCGTTCGCGCGGTGCCATTGGCTACATTTCGCTGGGCTTCGTCGATAGCCTCAACGCCAAGACCTCGGTCAAGGCCGTCTCGGTCAATCATGTTGAGGCGTCCGAGAAGACGGTCGCGAGCGGCGGCTATCCCATCTCACGCGACCTTTACTTCTTTGTGAAGGGTGCGCCTTCGCAGCAGGCGCAGGATTACATCGACTATGTGACGTCCGAAAAGATGGACAAGCAGATTCGCGAGGCGGGCTTTATTCCCGTCACCAACGACGAGAAGGGGAGTGAGTAGCATGGAAGCACAGGAAAACTCCCAGACTGAGCAGAATGTTCAGACGCCCAAGAAGCGCGAGCTGGCGCTCGTATCGCACAGTACCTATATCAAGGAGAAGGCGCTGCAGTGGATCTTCTTTGCCTGCGCGTTCTTGGCGGTCGTTACCGTCATCCTGATTTTTGTCTTTACCACGTACTCGGCGCTGCCCGTCTTTACCGACATCGGTCTGGCGGACTTCTTTAGCTTTACGTGGGCGCCTTCCGAGGGCCACTACGGCATCTTGTCGCTGCTTGCCGGCTCGGGTCTGGTGACCGTCGGTGCGCTCGCCATGGGCGTGCCGCTGGGCGTGGGTACGGCCGTTTACCTGGTCGAGATTGCCAGCAAGCGCGTGCGCAAGCTCATCAGCCCCGCCGTTGACCTGCTGGCGGGCATACCCTCCATCATCTACGGCTTCTTTGGCATGATCATCATCCGCCCGTTTATCGCACAACTGACCGGCGGCCTTGGTTTTGGTGCGCTGACGGCGTGGTTTGTGCTCGCCATCATGATCGTCCCTACCATCACCACGCTCACCATCGATGCTCTCAATTCCATTCCCATGGGCATTCGCGAGGCATCGTATGCCATGGGCGCCACCAAGTGGCAGACCATCTATAAGGTCGTGCTACCTGCCGCGAAGCTGGGTATCGTTGATGCCATCGTGCTGGGTATGGGCCGTGCCATCGGCGAGACCATGGCCGTGCTCATGGTCGTAGGTAACGCCCCGGTTATTCCCGACAGCATTGCGAGCCCCATCTCGACGCTCACGAGCCAGATTGCGCTCGACATGAGCTATTCCTCGGGTCTGCACCGCTCGGCGCTGTTCGGCATGGGTGTGGTCCTGTTTATCATCTCCGCCACGCTGGTGGGCATCGTCCGTCTGATTTCCAAGAAGAAGAGGGGGTAGGCTATGTCCGATTCCGTTGACACGACGGTCGATACGACCTCGTCGCGCGAGCGCATCAAGCGTGCCCTTTCCCACGGCAAGAAGGGCCGCATCAACAAGGACCTGTCCAACAAGATCATGCTTGGCGTGTTCCGTGCCGCTGCCTACATCACCACGCTGGTGCTGGTCGCTATCATCGCCTACGTGGTCATCAACGGCCTGCCACACATCTCGCTCGACTTTATCTTCGGTTGGCCCCAGGGCGTCAACGCCGAGGGCGGTATTTGGCCCACGATCGTCTCGACCGTCTATGTGACGGCGCTCGCCATGCTTATCTGCACGCCGATCGCTGTGCTGGCAGCCGTCTATCTGGCCGAGTACGCCAAGCAGGGCAAGGTCGTCGAGCTCATTCGCTACGCTGCTGACGCTTTGGCCTCGGTGCCCTCCATCGTTATGGGTCTGTTTGGCTACGCCTTGTTTGTCGAGGCCATGGGCTTGGGCCTTTCGATGGTCTCTGCCGCCCTGGCACTCGCGCTCTTGATGCTTCCCATCGTCATGCGCACCACCGAAGAGGCCATTCGCGCCGTTCCGCGCTATATCCGTTGGGGCGCGTACGGCCTGGGCGCCACCAAGTGGCAGGTTGTCTCCAAGATCGTGCTTCCTTCTGCCTTTGGCCGTATTGCCACGGGCATCGTCCTCGCCATCGGCCGTGCCATTGGCGAGACCGCGGTGGTGCTCTACACCATGGGGCAGGCCATCAATCTACCTATTTCGCCGCTCGATTCCGGCCGCCCCATGACGGTTCACCTGTACCTGCTTGCCAACGACGGCATCAACATGAACGCAGCCTACGGCACCGCGCTCTTGCTGATGGTGATCATTTTGGCCTTCAACCTGTTTGCGCGCTTCCTGTCGCGCAAGCGTCGCTAGTTAAGGAGTCCCATGTCCGTTTATCAGTCCGCTCCCACGCTGGAGCAAGCGGCCATTACGGCCAAGGATTTCAACTTTTGGTACGGTGACTTTCATGCGCTGACGGGGCTCGACCTCAACATCGCCAAAAACGCCATCACCTCGTTTATTGGCCCTTCGGGCTGCGGCAAATCGACGTTTTTGCGCTGCATCAACCGCATGAACGACCTGATCGAGGGCACGCGCATCGAGGGCACCATGACGCTCGACGGCAACGATATCTATGCCGAGGGTGTCGACCCGGTCGATCTCCGTCGTCGCGTGGGCATGATCTTTCAGCAGCCCAACCCGTTTCCTAAATCCATCTACGAGAATGTCGCCTTTGGCCCTCGTCTGCAGGGCGTGACTAGCAAAAGTGACCTCGATGACATCGTGGAAGAATCGCTCAAGCGCGCCAACCTCTGGAAAGAGGTATCCAATCAGCTCAACAAGGATGGTTTGGCACTCTCGGGCGGTCAGCAGCAGCGTCTGTGCATCGCGCGCGTGCTCGCGGTGCAACCCGATGTCCTCCTGATGGACGAGCCCTGCTCCGCCATCGACCCCACGTCCGTCTCTAAGGTCGAGGATCTGATGGCCGAGCTGGCGCCCGAGATGACGATCATCATCGTCACGCATTCAATGCAGCAGGCAGCTCGTATTAGCGACTACACCGCATTCTTCTTGCAGGAAGTTGCCGGCGAGCCCGCCACGCTCATCGAGTATGGTCAAACCGACGCGATCTTCACCAGTCCGGTGGACTCGCGGACGGAAGACTATATCACCGGCCGCTTTGGCTGATCGGTGCGACTAGTCCCAAGCTGATCGGACCTGGTCCGGTGTATATTCACTGTGCGGGCGGCATGACCGCACCCAACTGATTGGAGTGAACCATGCGCAAACTGTTTTCCCGTCAGCTCGTCGAGGCCCGTCACGAGATGCTGAGCATCTATGAGGCCGTCGATCTGGCCCTCCACGATGCCGTTAAGGCCTATGTGACCGACGACCGCAAGCTCGCCACCAAGACCAAGAAGCGCACGCTTTCGATTGACGCGCGCTGCGCTAACCTGGAGGCCGTGTGCTACAACCTGATCGCCACGCAGTCACCGGTCGCCTCCGACTTCCGCTTGCTGCAGACGATTATCTACGTCGACTTTAACCTGCAGCGCATGACCGATAAGGTTCGCCAGATCTGCCGCGCCACGCGTCATATGATCAAGGCCGACATCTCGCTGCCCCAGGAGCTCGTCGGTACGGTCGAGGCCGAGGCTGAGGCCGTCTACCAGGTGCTGGGCTCTTCGCTTTCTGCGCTCGTCACTAACGACATGTCCATCATCTGCAGCCTGGCCGTCGAGGACGAGCCGGTGCATGCGGCGTACGAGAAGTTCTTCCGCACCTTTAACCGCATGGACACGGGCGATTTTATGGACGACGACAGCAACTATGACGACCTGCGCCGCGCCATCATGGTTTCGCGCTACCTCGATCGCATCGCCTCGATTTCCATCGATGCCGCCTGCCGTCTGACCTTCCTGTTGACTGGTCAGCGCATGAATGCCGGCGATATCGCCCGCACTGATGAGGATGAGCTCGAGAGCATGCGCGTGCCTTCGGGCGAGGGTGTTATCATGAGGCCCGCCGTCGACGCTCGCTACGTTGCCAAGGTGCCCGCTAACGAGGTCAGCGAGGGTCTTCGCTACCTGCTCGATCATCTTGAGGATGAGGACGATGGCGAGGACGACGAGGAGTAAGTAACCCCGTTCGTCGAAAGATTGTAAATACCTAAGTGAGCGCGGCCTTGCACATGCGGGGCCGCGCTCTTGCGTTAGCATGGGACTACTTGTTTGGCTGTCAGCGGAGGCGATTAGCAATGGATAACTATTTGGACTTGATGCGCGCTCGCCGCGAGCAGATTCTGGAACGTTTTTATGCGGCGCTCGATCGCGCAGGCCGTCCCCACGACGCCGCGCGCCTCATTGCCGTGTCCAAGACCGTTGGTGTCGATGAGACCGTTGCCGCCATCCAGGCGGGGTATCGCCATTTTGCCGAGAACCGCCCGCAGGAGCTGGTTCGCAAGCTCACGGGTCTGGCGGAGCATCCGGAGCTGCCCGAGGTGCGCTTCGATATGATCGGCAACCTGCAGACCAATAAGATCAATGCGGTGCTGGGCTCAGCCGAGCTGATTCACTCGGTGGGTTCGCTGCATCTGGCGCAGGCGATCTCGAGCCGTGCTGTCCGCAAGATTGAGGCAGGCGAGCTCGCCGGCCCCCAGCGTGTGCTCATCGAGGTCAATGTGAGTGGTGAGGAGTCGAAGGGAGGCTTTTCGCCCGATGAGATTCGCGCCGCCGCGGGTGAGCTTGCGGAACTTGAGGGAATTTGCGTGCAGGGGCTTATGACTATGGCGCCCCGGGGGAATAAGGATGTGGCACGCCGCACCTTTGCGGGGCTTCGTGAGCTGAGGGATGAGCTGG
>CATZIG010000103.1 GCA_958419975.1 uncultured Collinsella sp. | reverse complement strand
GATATCGTTGGTGGCGACCCAGGCGGCAAAGCTGGCGTTGTCGGGGGCGCCCAGGCCCTCCTGCAGTACCGGCGTTGCCTCGGACAGCGCAAGGACAAGCTCGTCGGTGGAGCCCACACCCACGTTGACGCGGGCATAGACGCCATCGGGAAACTCGGTTTGGAAGTAGAGTGCCTCGGCTGCGTGCGGGCACGAGCGTGCAAGGATGCGCAAGTAGTGCTCGGCACTCTCGTAGTCCAGCTCGCGCCAGGCAGCGCTCATCAGCGCGATGAGCGTCCATGGGTCCAAGTCACGCTCCGCATCCTTGGGACGACGGCGTAGCGGCGTGTTGGCGAGATAGGGGACGGAGTGGGCAGAGCGAAAGCGCTTGAGCTCCTCGGCGGGGTATTCGAGCTTTGCCATGGCGAGCATCGCAGTGTGGCGGACGCCGGCCGGATCGTTGGGGGCAAAGTCGAGGCTGCGGTTTGCAGCTTCGAGCGACATGCGATAGCGGCCGCTAATGAGGGCGCGTGACGCAAGGGCGGCAAGCCAGCGCAGGTAGGGACGGCGCATAAGGTCGCCTGCGGCCTCGCGCTCGTAGGGGTCCTGCGCCGAGGCGATCTTGAGTGCCAGGTCGTGCTCGACTTCATCGCGCTTGGATACCAAGTACTGTACGTACTCCTCGTTGGAGTTGGCGGTGAGGGCGGTCAGCATGCGCTGGGCATCCCAGTTGGTGGGGTCGAGCGCGGCTGCCTCGCGAAGCATGTTCTCGGCAGCGGCCTCTTCTTGCTCTGCCTGGGTATCGTCAGGGATAAAGGGAATGCGGTAGTCGACAGCCTCGACTACCTTGGCAATGAGGTGCCCGGCGCGGTCGCGGTCGTGCACGATGAGCGGCGCGGGGTTGCGGGTGAATTGTTCCATCAGACGCTCTACGGCGGCACCGTCGGTGAGCGGGATATTGTCGCGGCGCAAGGCCTCAAGAACGAGGCGATGGCAATCCTCTTGAATGGGATCGAATGCCATGGGGCCTCCTTTGCTGCGGTTAGGGTTCAAATTTCTCTATTTAAGGCTCTAGTTTACCCGCATGTGGCACACCGGGGGTGCCGCACTTGGACATGCACCTTTGCACCACGAAGACGGATGTCAGACGGATGTCGCACAAATGTCGGCACCTTGGACGACTGAGTGGTATCACGGTGCCGCAAACGGTCGATTTTTGGCGGCGAACGGGGCGCATTTTGGAGTGGCACCGTCCTGCCCGGGATATGTGGTCAACCTTGATAAAACGTTTGCCCAGCTTGGGAGTATGGATGCCGCACAAGGGTCTTCAGGGATAGAAAAAACGTTTCATCATTGTTGGCTTTAGGTGAATAACTGACCAACCAGAACGGTAAAATAGTGTTTGTCTGAGCGTTGAGACGTTTAGACATCGCGCATTGTCATCGCCGGCAACGCGCAAAACGGTCCTAACGGAGCCAATCGGGTGCTCCGTTATATACGCAAGTCTAAGAGGGGCTTGTTTAGGAGGCACAGTATGGGACGTTTTACCAATCCTCGCGATCTGTACTTTGGTGAGGGCGCTCGCCACGAGGTGAAGAACCTCAAGGGCAAGAAGGCCATCATCGTTTCTGGCGGCAGCTCTATGCGCCGCGGCGGGTTCCTGCAGGACGTTGAGGCCGACCTCAAAGAGGGCGGCTTCGAGGTCAAGCTGTTCGAGGGCGTCGAGTCCGATCCGTCCATCGAGACGGTCATGAAGGGCGCCGAGGCCATGCGCGAGTTCGAGCCCGACTGGATTATCGCCATCGGCGGCGGCTCTCCCATCGATGCCGCTAAGGCCATGTGGGTCTTCTACGAGTATCCCGAGGAGTCCTTCGATAACATCATCCAGCCGTTCAGCTTCCCTGAGCTGCGTCAGAAGGCTCACTTCTGCGCCATCTCCTCTACCTCCGGTACCGCTACCGAGGTCACTGCCTTCTCCGTCATTACCGACTACGCCAAGGGCATCAAGTACCCGCTGGCCGACTTCAACATCACCCCTGATGTCGCCATCGTCGACCCCGAGCTCACCTACACCATGCCCGCCAAGCTGTGCGCTCATACCGGCATGGACGCTCTGACCCACTGCATGGAGGCCTACGTTTCCACCTGCGCTTCCATGTTCACCGACGCCAACGCTCTGCACGGCATCCGCGAGATCGTCGAGTGGCTGCCCAAGTCCTATGCTGGCGACCATGAGGCCCGTCAGCACATGCACGAGGCTCAGTGCATCGCCGGTATCGCCTTCTCCTCGGGCCTGCTCGGCATCGTTCACTCCATGGCTCACAAGACCGGTGCAGCCTTTGAGAACGGTCACATCATCCACGGTGCTGCCAACGCCATGTACCTGGGCAAGGTCATCCAGTGGAACTCCAAGGACCCGCGCGCTGCCGAGCGTTACGCTTACGTGGCCAAGGAGATCCTGCACCTTCCCGGCGAGACCAACGAGGAGCTCATCGCTGCGCTCGTCCAGAAGATTCGCGACCTCAACGACCAGCTCAACATTCCGCAGTCCATCAAGGATTACGCGAATGGTGGCGTGAAGGTCGACGCCGAGAACCCGCAGATGGTTTCCGAGGAGGAGTTCCTCGCCAAGCTGCCCGAGATCGCCGCGAACGCCGAGCAGGACGCCTGCACGCCCGAGAACCCGCGTGAGACCAAGGCTGCCGACTTCGAGAAGATCCTCAAGGCCTGCTACTACGACACCGACATCGATTTCTAATCGACTCTTGTTATCGTAACGAGGGGCTCCGCACGTATCCGTACGGAGCCCCTTTCTTTTTTCTTTTAGAGAATGGGATAGTTATGGCTGCAATTTTCAATAGCCCCAGCAAGTACATCCAGGGTCCGGACGAGCTGGCCAAGCTCGGCTCCTATGTCGAGCCGCTCGGCGCTAAGGCCCTCGTCATCGTGACGCCTTCGGGCAAGAAGCGCGTCGGCACCAAGATCGAGGGCGGCTTTGCCGAGGCTAAGGCCGAGCTGCTGTTTGAGGACTTTAACGGTGAGTGCTCTAAGGGCGAGGTCGATCGCCTGGTTGCGCTCGCTCGCGACAACGGTTGCGACATCATCGTCGGCGTCGGTGGCGGCAAGATCCTCGACACCGCGAAGGCCGTCGCCTATTACCTGGAGTCCCCGGTTATCATTTGCCCCACCATTGCTTCGACCGATGCCCCGTGTTCGGCGCTTTCGGTGCTCTATACCGATGACGGCCAGTTCGACAAGTACCTCTTCTTGAAGGCAAACCCCAATATCGTCCTTATGGATACGACGGTTATCGCGGCGAGCCCGGTGCGCCTGACGGTTTCCGGTATGGGCGATGCGCTCGCAACCTACTTTGAGGCCCAGGCGACGCATGATGCCGACGGTGGCACTTGCGCCGGCGGCAAGGGCGGAATGGCCGGCCTGGCGCTCGCCAAGCTCTGCTATGAGACGCTTATGGCCGATGGCGTCAAGGCCAAGGTCGCGCTGGAGAAGGGTGCGCTCACGCCTGCCGTCGAGCATATCATCGAGGCCAATACGCTGCTTTCGGGCATTGGCTTTGAGAGCTCGGGCCTTGCCGCTGCTCATGCCATCCACAATGGCCTGACGATGCTGCCCGAGTGCCACGGCATGTATCACGGCGAGAAGGTCGCCTTTGGCACCATCGTCCAGCTGGTACTCGAGGATGCTCCGACTGAGAAACTCGAGGAAGTCTTGGGCTTCTGCATTGAGTTGGGCCTGCCGGTCACGATGAAGGAACTTGGCGTTGCCGAGCTTACGCGCGAGCAGGCCATGATTGTTGCCGAGGCCGCCTGCGCGCCCGATGACACCATGTGCAACATGCCGTTTGAGGTGACGCCCGAGATGGTCGCCAACGCCATCCTGGGTGCCGACGCGCTGGGCCACTACTATCTCATGGATGAGTAAACTAAGCTAAGGAAGGGGCAAAGCCAACAGATGGCTTTGCCCCTTTTTGCTATGGTGCAAAGGGGTCAGGTTACTTTGCACCAATCGGTGTTTGATGAAGGGCGGATTCTCGTATGGCGCTTCCCATGGTATATGGCGGTCCCGGCCGGTATGTTCAGGGGCCGGGCGAACTTTCGCGTCAGGGCAGGTATTTGTCATGGTTGGGCTGCGCTGCCTATGTCTTGTTTGACCAGGGCACCGAGGATCGGCTGTGCAGGCAGATCGTCGATGGATTTCTGGACGAAGATCTAAGCGAGCCGTTCTTTAAGATTTATAACGGTCCGTGTACGGAAGAGGCCGTTGTCGGAATGGCTCAGGAAGCCTAGGCCGAGTATTGCGACATGGTGGTGGGCATTGGCGGCGGCAAGATGCTCGATATCGCCAAGGCCGTTGCGTTTTATGCCGAGTTGCCGTTGTGCGTATGCCCCACGGCGGCTTCGATGGACGGTCCGTGCAGCGCGATTTCGGTGCTGTATCACGAGGACGGATCGTTCGACCGCTACCTGATGCTTGAGAAGAATCCAGACCTAGTTGTGGTCGATACCAACGTGCTCGCGGCAGCCCCGCTGCGTATGACGGTCGCCGGCATGGGCGACGCGCTGGCAACGTACTTCGAGGCACGTTCGTGCGCCGCGGCGCATGGCGCCAACGAGCACGGTGGCGCGCCGGGACACTTGGCCTTGGTTGCGGCTCGTGCCTGCTATGACACGCTTATGGAGTGCGGCGTCGCTGCCAAGCGCGATCTCAAGAAGGGGCGTATATCGCCGGCGGTTGAGTGTCTGATCGAGTGCAATATTCTGCTCTCGGGCGTCGGCTTTGAGAGCGGTGGCTTGGCGTTGGCACATGCCATCGCCAACGGTCTGACGATTCTGCCCGAGTGCAAGGCCATGCACGGCGAGGCCGTGGCATTTGGCCTGGTGGTCCAGCTGCGCCTGGAGCGTGCGCCCGAGCTTGATCAGGTGCTCGAGTTTTGCCAGCGCGTTGGTCTGCCGACGACGCTCGAGGAGCTGGGTCTTGGCGAGATTTCCGATGCTGATCTGCAAGGTGTTGCAAATGCGGTCTTTAGAAACGAGCGCAATATGGCTAACGAACACGCCAAGGTGACCAAACAACAGCTCGTGCAGCTCATGTGCGAGGCATAGTTTGGCGCTTGATTGGCCTTGTGCAATCGAGGCGGCGATAGACCATGGGCTATTTGCCGCAAAGATGCTCCGCGTGTAATTTGCCCGAGGCGTGGGCCGATAGCGTATCATTATCTCTTGCTTGTTTGCACTGCTCAGGGAGGGGCCGCGCATGGCGCAGGAACACGATCTGTTTGATGACATTATCGAGATCAGCAAGGGTTTCGACTTTCTTAAAAACCCGCTTGGCGGTGTGACCGATGCACTCGATCCGTCGGCGCCGCAGTGGAATCCTGCCGACTACAAGGAGCGCCCGCGCGGCAACACCATTCCGTGCCTGACCTGCAAAAACGAAAAGAGCGGCTGCACCGCGTGCATGGACGTGTGCCCGGTCAACGCTATCGAGGTCGAGGAAGACGCCATCGAGATCCTCGACTCCTGTCGCAAGTGCGGCCTGTGCGCCGCTGCCTGTCCGACCGAGGCGATCATCTCGCCGCGCCTGGCGCCCAAAAACCTGTATGACGATATCGTCTCTGCAGCTACGAGCCACGAGACCGCCTACGTCACCTGCACGCGCGCCCTCAAGCGCATGCCGCGCGAGAACGAGGTCGTCGTCGCCTGCGTGGGCGATATTACGGCCGAGACCTGGTTCTCGGTACTGGCGGACTATCCCAACGTGAGTGTGTACCTGCCGTTGGGCGTGTGCGATAAATGCCGCAACACCGGCGGTGAGGACATTCTGGGCGAGGCAATCGCTACCGCCGAGGAGTGGGCCGGTACGGGCATGGGCCTGGAGGTCGACCCCAAGAGCCTCAAATGTCATAAGCGCCGCGAGTACGAGCGCAAGGAGTACATGGATAAGATTGCCCGCACCACGGGCCTTACCGTGACCAAGCTCAACCCGGCAACGGCGGCGCTGGCCTCGGTGACGCAGAAGCTCAAAGCCCACCGCCACCAGATTACCCAGCTGGAGCGCACGCTCAATACCATGTGCGGCACCACGACGACCAAGCGTCGCCGTTCACTCACGCACGGGCGCCAACTGGTGCTCTCGACGTTGCAAAACCACCCCGAGCTTGCCCAGAACATGCAGGTGAGCACGCCGGAATGCGATTTTGACAAGTGCACGTCGTGTGGCGAGTGCGTCAACGTGTGCCCCACGTTTGCCTGCGATCTGGTGGGAAGCGGTCGCTTTGCACTGGAGTCCACGTATTGCCTAGGCTGCGGAGCCTGCGTCAAGGTGTGCCCCGAGCATGCGCTTAAGCTGGTTGAACATGATGCATCCAACCTGGTCGTCGTCGATCCCGAGGCCGAGGAAAAGGCCGCCCAGAAGGCGAAGGCCCACGAAGAAGCCCAGAAGGTCAAGGCCGAGGCAAAGGCCAAGCTCGACAAGATGCTCGATCAGGTGGAGAAACTCGCGGACTAGTCAGCGACCCCTATCTCTGCTTCATTCGTGCCGCCGTGGCGTCCGGGTTCGCCCAGATGCCGCGGCGGCGCTATACTTATGCAGTTTGAAATGCTTGTACCAAAAGGAGCTGTCGTGTCCCTTTCCATCGGTATCGTGGGCCTGCCCAACGTGGGCAAGTCGACGCTGTTCACCGCGCTTACCAAAAAGACCGGCCTTGCCGCCAACTACCCGTTTGCCACGATCGACCCCAACGTGGGTATCGTTGATGTGCCCGATAGCCGCCTGCAAAAGCTCGCCGACATCGTTAACCCGGGCCGCATCGTGCCGGCTACGGTCGAGTTCGTCGACATCGCAGGTCTGGTGAAGGGCGCCAACGAGGGCGAGGGCCTGGGCAACCAGTTCTTGGCAAACATCCGCGAGACCGACGCCATCTGCGAGGTCGTGCGCTACTTTAAGGATCCCAACGTCATGCGTGAAGTGGGCCGCACGGGCGAGTTCGTCGATCCTGCCGGCGATGCCGATACCATCATGACCGAGCTCATCTTGGCCGACATGGGTACGCTCGAGAAGCAGCTGCCCAAGCTCGAGAAGGAGGCCAAGCGCGACAAGGAGCTCATGCCCAAGTTCGAGGTCGCCAAGCGTCTGCTTGCCTGGCTCAACGAGGGCAAG
>CATZIG010000102.1 GCA_958419975.1 uncultured Collinsella sp. | reverse complement strand
AAAGGGCATATATCGGCAAAGCGCAATTCAGACAACCCACGAGCGCGGCGCTGCTGCACCCAAGCAAAACGCAGCGACCCCTTAGTTATCGCAGGCCGGGCACAGGGTTACTCTCCAAATCTTTCCGCAGGACGGAGGAGCCCCTGCCGCGCGAAGCGCGCAGCGGGGGCTCCGACATGTCCGAGGACGATTTGGAGAGTAACCCTGTGCCCGGCCGACGGGATCCCTAAGCACGCCATGCTTCTTATGTGCAGCAAAGCTAATGCTGCTAAAATACAAAGCGCTCATGTAGTTTAAACGCACGACGATAAGGAGCACCAGTGGGTAACCACTTCCGTACCTCCGGTGCGGGCGATGATGCCCCCAAGACGCAGGCAGGCGTCCAGGGCAGTCGTTTCGCCACTCCGGATTCAGAGGGCCAGCCTGTTGCTCAGGCCCCCGCTCAGCCGGCAGATCAGGCACAGCCGGCATCCGATCCCTTTGCCTACAATCCAACCAGCGATGTCGCGCTTTCCGGCACGGCGGGTTTTGAGCCCGTTCAGGCCGTGACCGCTCGCGTGGAGCAGCCTCAGGCTGGTGCCGCCACGCCGCAGCCTACCATGGCCGGCATTCCCGACCCCTTGGCCCCTGCGACGCCGGCTCCTCAGCCTGCGCAGTCCGGTCTCTTTGCCGCTATTCCCGACCCCACGCAGCCTGCTGCCCCGGTGGTCGAGAGCGATCAGGCCGCCGAGGTCGCAAGCCTCGATAACGCGCTCAACAACCCCGATTTTACGTCGGTGTTTGCACCCATCGATCCGCAGGCCAGCCGCAAGAAGATGGCCAAGCAGGCCGGTGTCGAGCCCGTCATCCTTATGGAGCATGTCACCAAGATCTATCCGGCACAGCCCAACAAGCCTGCACTCGACGACATCAACATCGAGATCTATCCGGGCGAGTTCGTCTTCCTGGTCGGTCACTCCGGCTCGGGTAAGACCACGCTGCTGTCGACGCTCAACCGTGACGTCAAGCCGACGAGCGGTCGCATCCTGGTTGCCGGTCAGGACCTCATGAAGATCAAGAACCGCAAGGTTCCGTTCCTGCGCCGCCAGATTGGCGCCGTGTTCCAGGACTTTAAGCTTCTGCCGCAAAAGACCGCCTACGAAAACGTGGCGTTTGCCCTGCAGTGCATCGGCAAGCCCAAGGGCGTCATTCGCAGCCAGGTGCCCGAGGTGCTGCGTCTGGTCGGCCTGGCCGATCAGATGGACTCGCTGCCCGACCAGCTTTCCGGTGGCGAGCAGCAGCGCGTTGCCGTCGCCCGCGCTATGGTCAACCGTCCGCCGCTGCTGATCTGCGACGAGCCGACGGGCAACCTCGACCCGGCGATCTCGCTGGGCATCATGAAGCTGCTCGAGCGTATTAACCGCACCGGCACCACCGTGATCGTCGCCACGCACGACCGCGAGATGGTCGATAGCATGCACCGTCGCGTGATCGCCCTCGAGGGCGGCCACGTTATCCGCGACCAGGAGAGGGGAGGTTACGGCAACTATGGCACCAACTAACGTGGGCTACTCCTTCAAAGAGGCAATCAGCCACTTCTTCCGTAACTGGACTACCTCGCTCGGCGCCGTCATCACGATCTTCCTTTCGCTGTTTATCATCGGCCTGTTCATCATGGGCTCCGCGATGCTGAACTCCGTGATCGGCACCGTCGAGGATCAGGTTGTCATCAACGCGTTCATTAGTGATGACGCCGATCAGGCCGATGTTCAGGCTTTTGAGGCCGAGCTTAAGACGTGGAATAACGTCAAGTCCGTGACCTATAAGGACAAGGACGACGCGCTGGCCGAGTATACGAGCAAGATGTCGGGTAACGCCGACGCCACCATGAGCGCGCTCGACGGCCAGAACCCGCTGCCCGCCTCGTTTGCGATTGAGATGGACGATCCGTCTCAGGTCGAGAGCACGGCCAAGAAGCTCAAGAAGAATGCCGACTTCCAAAAGATCGCGGATGACGGCGACGTCAACGCGAGCGTGCTGTACGGCCAGGAGGAAGTGAGCCGCCTGTTCCAGGTGACCAACTACATCCGCATCGCCGCCGTGGTGCTCGTTGGCCTTCTGACCTTTATCGCATTCATCTTTATCAACAACACGATTCGCCTGTCCATCACGGCGCGTCGTCGTGAGATTGCGATTATGCGTCTGGTCGGCGCCAGCAACGGCTTCATTCGCGGCCCGTTTATCACCGAGGGCGTGCTGCAGGCCATTTTGGGCTCGCTGCTTTCCATCGGCGTTCTGGAGCTGCTGCGCAATCTGATGATTCCGCGTCTGCAGGAGAGCATCGGCTGGATGTCGTTTGCCCTACCGATGCAGTATTACCTGGTGACCTATGCTGCGCTGATTCTGGTCGGCGTGATTATCGGTCTCTTTGGTTCTGCCATCGCCATGCGCCGCTACCTGCGCGTGTAGGCACGCCTGGAATTCATCCCTTCCAACGGGTCGTCTCTTATGGGGCGGCCCGTTTTTTTGATTCCTAGGGGACGGCAGGAAAGCGAATCATTTGGGTAGACTCTTTGGAGTTCGCAATCGATAGTTAGGAGGCGCCATGGGGCGCAATAACAAGCATAAGCGTGGAGCTCGCAATAAGCGCGGGCCGGTGCGCAGCGAACGCCGTCCGAGCCTGACCGGGCGCGTGCAGCTCCATGAGCACAGTGCCTATGTCATAACCGAGAATGGCGACTACAAGGTCATGGGCCGTGGCAAGCGCGAGATTATGGACGGCGATACCGTTGCCGTGAGCATTAAGAACAGCCCGCACGGTGAGCGGCGCGCCGTGATCGAAGGCGTGGTTGAGCGCGCAGCCATAAGCGTGGTGGGTACGTACCAGACCGCCGGTCCGCTCGGTGTGATCGAGCCGCTCGATTCGCGCCTGAAGGCCGACTTCTTCATTTTGCCCGAGGATACCTCGGCGGATCGTCTGGGTGTCCACCCGGGTGATGCCGTTGTCGCGCGCATTTTGACCTACCCGACGCGCCTGGAATCGGGCACTGTGACGATCGAGCGCCGCATTGGCGGAGATGACGCGCCCGATTTGGGCGTTCAATATGTGATGGCGCGTTACGGCTATACCGATAGCTATCCCGAGGCCGCGCTAGACGAGGCCGAGGGGCTTTCGCTCGATGTGTCCGCGGCGCTTAAGGACCCGCTCCGCCGCGATCTGCGCGACCGCTTTGTCATCACGATCGACCCGGTCGACGCGCGCGACTTTGACGATGCCATTTCGCTGGAGCGCACGCCCGAGGGCGGCTATAAGCTGGGTGTGCATATCGCCGACGTTTCACACTATGTGGCTTGGGACGGGCATATCGATCTTGAGGCTCGCCATCGCACGACATCGGTGTATCTGGCCGATCGCGTGCTTCCCATGCTGCCCGAACGCCTGTCCTGTGACCTGTGCTCGCTTCGCCCTGACGAAGACCGTCTTGCGTTTACCGTCGATATCGAGCTCGATGCGCAGGGTCGCGTGCGGCATTACGATCCGTATCCCAGCGTGATTCGCTCGCGTGTGCGTATGGACTATGACGGCGCCGAGGCGCTGCTGGTACGTGCCGGCGCGGTGGAGTATTCGGTGCTGGAGGGTGCGGCCGAGGATGTTGCGGCTGCCGAGGCCTCGCGCGAGGAAGCGCTTGAGCGCGGTCTTGCGTGCGAGGAGGCCGCCCGCGGCTACAACGTCGACCTCGGCGATTTCCTTGTCGCCGCCAACGAACTCGCCGAACTTCGCCGTCGCATTCGTCGCGCCCGCGGCTCAGTCGATTTTGACACGGCCGAGATTCGCGCTCTATTGGATGAGGACGGAGTACCCGTGCAGATTGTGGCGCGTGAACGTTCGTGTGCCACGTCGCTTATCGAGGAAGCTATGCTGCTCGCCAACGAGTGCGTTGCAGAGTGGCTGGCAGACCGTGATATCGAGGCCTGCTATCGCGTGCATGAGGATCCGAGCCCCGATAGCCTGCACGGTGCTGCCGTTGCGCTGGCGCAGCTAGGCATCATCGACGATCGCCGTGCTGCCGGTATTGCCCTGGGGAGCCCCGATGAGCTGCAGGCTGCAGTTGATGCTGCCGCCGGTACGGCCAACGCACCGCTCGTTAACACGCTGCTTCTGCGCAGCATGCAGCGCGCGCTGTACAAGCCGCGCAACGAGGGCCACTTTGCGCTCGCCGCGCTGTGCTACTGTCACTTTACGAGTCCCATCCGTCGCTACCCCGATCTGGTGGTGCACCGCGTGCTCAAACTGCAGTTGGCCTATGAGCAGCTCGGCGGCAAGGACGCCTTGGTCCGTACGCCGCGGCTGATCGGCAAGGGGCGCGAGTCGCTGCCGCGCATTCTGCCGCAGATCTGCCGCGCATGTAGCGATGCCGAGCGCGCGGCAGATGCCGCCAGCCATGCGACGCAAAAGATCAAGATTGCCCAGTACTATGAGGACCGTCTGGGTGAGCGCTATGCCGGAACCGTCTCGTGGGTTAGCAGCATGGGCCTCTTTGTGCGCTTGGACCTAACACAGGTCGAGGGCCTGGTTTCAATTAAGAGCCTGGGCAACGAGTGGTTCGAGTTCGACGAGGACGCGCTTACGCTGACGGGCGCCGACACGGGGACTCGCTATGAACTGGGCCAGCGCGTGATTATCGAGGTCTCGCGCGTCAATACCACGCGTGGGCACTTGGACTTTAAGCTTATCCATTAGCCAAATCCCGACTCATGGTGGGGGAGCGGAGGGCGGCCTTTCGGGACCGCCCTTCGCATTTGAATCGTGACTACCTTGTCGTCTGCTCGGCCGCCCGCTTACCTGCTATTTGAGAGGTAAAACCTACCAAAATAAACCTGTCCCTTTTGGCAGGTTTACAAGAAAGCGGGGATGAGATGGCGACGGTGTACGGTTATGCGCGGGTGAGTTCGCGCGATCAGAATCTGAATCGGCAGCTGGATGCGCTGGGCGCCTATGGCGTGGGCTCGGCGAATATTTATGCCGACCATGCGAGCGGCAAGGACTTCGATCGACCGCGTTATCGCGAGCTGCTGCACGTCCTGGGAGACGGGGACGTGCTGGTGGTGCTTTCTATCGACCGACTTGGCCGTAATTACTCCGAGATTCTTGAGGAATGGCGACGCATTACCAAGGAGCTCGGGGTTGCCATTGTGGTGTTGGACATGCCATTGCTTGACACGCGCGCTAGGGCCAGCGGCGCGCCGGATGTGATCAACGCCCTGATTGCCGATATTGTGCTGCAACTGCTGAGCTACGTGGCGCAGGTGGAGCGCGAGAATATCCATCGGCGCCAAGCGGAGGGAATTGCAGCGGCGCGGGCGCGAGGGGTCCGTTTCGGTCGACCTCGCAAACCGTGCCCTCCTCAGTTTGAGCTGGTGCGCGATAGCTATGAGGCGGGCGATATTACCCGCAGCCAGGCAGCAAAGTGCCTGGGCGTGTGCGTGGGGACGTTCGATCGCTGGATGCGCGAGGCGGGGTAGGGGTTTGCGTCGCTTTGTCGCTTCCTGTTGCGATTCAAATTTTGATACGGTGACGATGCCATTTGGGGCTACACTCGCTGATATTCAAAAAAGGAGGTTGGCCCTTGGCGCGCGTAAAACAAATAATCGGATGGACCGCAATTGTTCTGTTCGTTGCAACGCTGGCGGGCATCTGGGTGCTGACGGAGCAAAATGCGGTGGAGACGTCGTTGCTGAGCGAGTCTACCGCGCGTGTGGTGGAGGGCCAGGCTACGGGCGTTCAGGCTGTCGATGCCACGGGTGAAGCTCAGGCGGAGAACGGAATGACCGGGGGCACCGATTCGGCTGCCTCGAATGTCCGGTCTGGCCGACTTGCTTCCATTCGCATGTGGGTGGGCACGAACGTCCGTCGCGTTGCCCATACCGTAGAGTTTTTCTTCGTCGGATTGTTCGCCTCGGTGGTCGTGGTTTGCTTTTCCAGGCGTCCGTGGAGCGTATGCTCCCGTTGCGTGCCCGTATTGCTCTTTTGCGCCGCCTGCTCCGTTGGCGATCAGGTACATAAGATCTTTGTTCCCGGCAGGCATTTCGACGTTATCGATTTAGGATTCGATGCTGCGGGCTATGTCACCGCCATGCTGTTGGTATTGCTGGCGGCGGCGTTGGTACGCCATACGACTCGGCCGATCGGTGCCCATGCGAGGCGCTAGCCGGTAACAAACCCGTTTCTGATAATGCGACTTCGTTGAATTATTTTGTGTCGCGCGTATTTCCGAGCGGTCGGATTTGAGGGGCGAGCGGTAGAACGCTCGCCCTTTGTGCGCCACGATGCGGCACAATGTACCGCAAAAGCTGTTTGTATCCGGTACGAATCGTTCGTTGGTCTTTAATTCTTCTCAACGGAGGTGTTTTAGATGGCAAACGGATTGCTTTTGCGGCTTCGCGAGCGTGAGCTCAGCGCGAGCCCGGCGGAACGCAATGTCATCGCATATGTAAGCGCTCATCCGCACGAGGTGGTCGGGCTGTCCGTCCGCGGTCTTGCCGATGTCACGTTCTCCTCGCCCTCGAGCATTTTGCGCTTTTGCAAGCGTTTGGGTTTTGCAGGCTACAAGGAGTTCCAGCGCGAACTGATTGCCGAGCTGGCGCTCTTAGGTGACAAGAAAGACGTAGCCCTCGAGGACATCTCCATGGATGACAGTGTCGAACGCATCGTGGGGAAGGTGATGAAAAGCAACGTGCGCACGATCGAGGCGACGGCGCGAACGCTCGATTACACCGTCTTGGAGCGATGCGCGGCCCGTCTTAAGCGGGCACGCGTGGTCAATCTGTTCGGTATTGGTGCCTCTCGTTTGGTCGCGCACGATCTGGCACAAAAGCTCATGCGTGTCGACAAAGAGTGCCATTTGTACGACGACTGGCATGATCAGCTCTTATGTGCCAAGAACATGCATGAGGGCGATATGGCAATCGCCTTTAGCTACTCGGGCTTGACGCAAGAGGTGCTGGACTGCACCGCCGAGGCTCAACGTCACAACTGTCCCGTTGTGGCCGTTACCAAAGTAGATGGATCATCCAAGCTTGCCACCATGGCCGATGCCGTGCTCGGCGTTGCTGCGAGTGAACCCTTGGTCCGCAGCGGTGCCATGGCTTCGCGTATGGCCCAGCTTATGGTTGTCGATGCCCTGTACGCTGCTTACGTTGCCAGCGACTACGAACGGGCGACGCATGTCATTAA
>CATZIG010000101.1 GCA_958419975.1 uncultured Collinsella sp. | reverse complement strand
CAACCTGGTCGCCAAGAGCTTTGCGCCCACGGTGTTGAAGCCCGGCGACGAGGTCGTCATCACTATCATGGAGCACCACTCCAACCTAATCCCGTGGCAGCCGGTCTGCCGCGAGACCGGCGCCAAGCTCGTCTACCTCTACCCCACCAAGACCGGTCAACTCACCACCGAGGAGGTTCTGTCCAAGGTGGGCCCCAAGACCAAAATCTTGGCCGTGGGTCAGGTGTCTAACGTGCTGGGCGTCGAGAACCCGGTCAAGAACCTCGGCAAGCTCGTGCACAAGTACGGCGGCTACCTGGTCGTCGACGGTGCGCAGTCGCTGCCGCACATGCCGGTCGATGTGGCCGACCTGGGCGCCGACTTCTTTGCCTTTAGCGCGCACAAGGCCATGGGCCCCATGGGCATCGGCGTGCTGTGGGGCAAAATGGACCTGCTCAACGCCATGCCGCCCATGCTCACCGGTGGCGAGATGATCGACTCTGTTACCGAGCAGGACGCCGTCTGGGCGCCCGTTCCCGAGAAATTCGAGGCCGGCACGCAGGACGCCGCCGGCATCTTCGCCACGGGTGCGGCACTCGACTACCTGGTCAACACGGTGGGTTACGAGAACATCCAGGCACGCGAGCAGGCACTCGTCCACTACCTGATGGGCGAGCTCATGCAGCTCGACTTTGTCCAGATCATCGGCTCCATCTATTGGGACAACCACCACGGCGTTGTGAGCTTTAACGTCCGCGGCATCCACCCGCACGACGTCGCGAGCATCATGGACATGGACGGCGTCTGCATCCGCGCCGGTCACCACTGTGCACAGCCGCTGCTCACCTGGCTGGGCGTCGAGAACCTTGCCTGCTGCCGCGCCAGCGTGGCCTTCTACAACGACAAGGCCGACATTGACAAGTTCATCGCCGGCCTGCATCACGTTTGGAGCACGTTCAATGGGTAATCTGTACACCTCCACCACATTTATGGAGCACAACTCGCACCCCGACTACAAGTACGAGATGGATGCTCCCACGCACGAGCACGACGGCATCAACCCCAGCTGCGGAGACGAGCTCACTCTGCAGCTGCGTGTCGAGAACAACGTGATCGAGGAGGCCTCCTTTACCGGCCACGGCTGCGCCATCAGCCAGGCCAGTGCCGACATCATGGCCGATCTCATCACCGGCGAGACCGTCGAGGAAGCTCGCCGCCTGGCAGAGCTCTTCCTCGCCATGATCCGCGGCGAGAAGCTCTCCGAGGAGGACCTGGAAGACCTGGACGAAGCCGCCCAGCTCCAGGACATCTCGCACATGCCCGCCCGCGTCAAATGCGCCGAGCTCGCCTGGCGCACCCTCGACGGCATGCTCGAGGGGCGAAATAATCAGTAGTACTTGTCCCAAATCTTAAGATTTTTGTTGGCCGAATCGCTTGACAAGAGTGGTTCGGCCATTTTCTATTCCGAGAGCTCAGTCTGTGCCTTCACCCGCGCATAAGCGCGCACGATACGAGAGACGGTACTTTTGCCAATCCCGGTATACCGCTCAATCTGGCGCACCGTAAAACCGGCATCGTGCAATCCAAAAATAACGGTATCGCGCTGCGCAGGCGGTGCGTCTTTAACCCCATGGAGCGGAGCCCCGAGGCTTTTCGCCAACTTGTCGGCAAAGGCGTGGCGTTCCCACTCTGTCTCTTTCATATCGCGCAGCGCCGGTTCGCCGCCGTCGGGCGTCGAAAGCGAATAGGCAATAAAGCCCTCGGCAGAACCAAAAAGCTCAAGCACGCAAGAAGGATCAGAAAATCCCCTCGCGACATCGGCCGCGTCACCGTCGTAAGCGCACAAATGCTCCGGAAAGCTGCTCCAGGGATAACGCTCAATGAGACTGATGCCCACCTCCTGCGGATCGGCGTGTACGGAGCGAATAGCCTCCATCACCTGCCAATCGGTATCGAGCGAACGCCGGTCAAAACGGTTCTGGAACAGATGGCCTGTGCGCCCCGTGCGTTTATTGAACCGCCGCGCGTACGTCAAAAGCAGCCGGTGCATCGCCGCGCTCATCCTGTCCTCGTAATCTGCAAGCACCAAATGCACGTGATTGCCCATAAGGCACCAGGCGATAACCGTCACGCCCTCCTCGCGGCAGCACTCGCGCATCAGCTCCAAAAACTCCCACCGGTCGTCATCGCCCTCAAAGATGAGCCGCTTGCCCGTACCGCGGGCACAGACATGGTAAAAGCCGGTAACCGTTCTCCAAACGCGCTGCATGGCGCTCCCTTCGCCGGGATCTGCTTGCCATCCAATACAGCACGATTGAAGCGTGCCATCAAAACATTCACGCAAAACAATACACTCGCGCGGCCAAAGGCAGTAATCAGGCGGCGAACGGCACCGTTGCAACAGGTCAACCCCCGCAATGCTTACAAGAGCTGACCAATAGCTTGCCCAAGACGGACCCCCTCTACGGAAGTTCGCGACCACAGAACATAGAGTAAAACGTTTCAATTAAAACTTCCGGACTTCTCGCTACGAAAACTGAGCCGTTCGCCGAATATTCCGTGCATTTCGCGGTATTATAGGGGCTGCATGTCATGTCCCTTTCGAAGGGTCGCCCGGCAATCGCCAGCCACGACCCCCAGACGGGACGCCAACACGATAGAGAGGAGAGGCATGCAGTACTCACAGGAAGTGGAGAACATGTGCCCCGTTGCCAAGGGTGCATACCACGGCCCCGCACCCATCCCCGAGGAGGGCAAGTGGGTCCAGGCTAAGGAGATTTCCGACATCTCCGGTCTTACGCACGGTGTGGGTTGGTGCGCACCTCAGCAGGGCGCCTGCAAGCTCACGCTGAACGTCAAGGACGGCATCATCGAGGAGGCCCTCGTTGAGACCATCGGCTGCTCGGGCATGACCCACTCTGCCGCCATGGCTTCCGAGATCCTTCCCGGTAAGACCATCCTCGAGGCCCTCAACACCGACCTCGTCTGCGACGCCATCAACGTTGCTATGCGCGAGATCTTCCTGCAGATCGTTTACGGCCGCAGCCAGACCGCGTTCTCCGAGGGCGGCCTGCCCGTGGGCGCCTCCCTCGACGACCTCGGCAAGGGCCTTCGCTCTCAGGTCGGCACCATGTTCGGCACCAAGGCCAAGGGCGCCCGTTACCTCGAGCTCGCTCAGGGCTACGTCACCCGCATGGCTCTCAACGACAAGAACGAGATCATCGCATTCGAGTTCCTGAACCTCGGCAAGTTCACCGACGCCGTCAAGGCCGGCAAGACCCCCGAGGAGGCCATCGCTGGCGCTATGGGCCACTATGGTCAGTGGGAGAACGCTGCCAAGTACATCGACCCGCGCACCGACGAGGAGACTCACTCCGTCGCCAGCGTGTTCCCGGTTCACGAGTAGAAAGGGAGGGAAATAACTATGACTGTTACGTTCGAAGGTTACGAGCGCCGCGCTGACAAGATCAACAAGTGCCTCGCCGACAACGGCATCGCCTCCCTCGAGGAAGCTCTGCAGATCTGCACCGACAAGGGCTTCAACCCGCGTGAGATCGTCAACAACACCCAGTCCATCGCCTTCCAGAATGCCGAGTGGGCCTACACCCTCGGTTGCGCTCTCGCTGTCAAGCGTGGCGCCAAGTCCGCTTCTGAGGCTGCCGCCATCATCGGCGAGGGCATCCAGGCCTTCACCGTTCCCGGCTCCGTCGCCGAGGACCGCAAGGTCGGTCTGGGCCACGGTAACCTGGGCGCTATGCTGCTCTCCGACGACACCGAGTGCTTCGCCTTCTTGGCCGGTCACGAGTCCTTCGCTGCCGCTGAGGGTGCTATCGGCCTGGCTCTGAACGCCAACAAGGCTCGCAAGAAGCCGCTGCGTGTCATCCTCAACGGTCTGGGCAAGGACGCTGCTCAGATCATCGCCCGCATCAACGGCTTCACCTACGTGAAGACCCAGTTCGACTACTTCACGGGCGAGCTCAAGGTCGTCGAGACCATCCCCTACTCCGACGGTCCCCGCGCCGCCGTCAACTGCTACGGCGCCGACGACGTCCGCGAGGGCGTTGCCATCATGTGGCACGAGAACGTCGACATCTCGATCACCGGTAACTCCACCAACCCCACGCGCTTCCAGCACCCCGTCGCTGGCACCTACAAGAAGGAGCGCCTCGAGGCTGGCAAGAAGTACTTCTCCGTCGCTTCTGGTGGCGGCACTGGCCGTACCCTGCACCCGGACAACATGGGCGCCGGCCCTGCCTCTTACGGCATGACCGACACCATGGGCCGCATGCACTCCGACGCCCAGTTCGCCGGTTCTTCCTCCGTGCCTGCGCACGTCGACATGATGGGTCTCATCGGCATGGGCAACAACCCCATGGTCGGTGCCACCGTCGCCTGCGCTGTCGCCGTCGAGGAGGCCCTCAAGGCCTAATCGCGCCCGCGCGATGCTCAGATAGTTGAGCTTTGGAGCCGCTACCTTTCGAGGTAGCGGCTCTTTTTGTTTGCCCCGTCTCAAATTGGTTACTCTTATTAGAAGGTCCGATGTATCAGTTGCGGTGAAATACGGACTGAATTGCATCCATACAGGCCAAAACAGTCCGTATTCCACCGCAACTTATCAAATAGGCCGACCGAAGTGGCCGAGTCCATCTGACGCCCACCTGCCATATTTGCCCTTTACCGATTTGCCGAGTCTTTGCGGCCCCATTGCCGATCACCCGTGCGACAATGCGCCGGACGAGAAAGGAATCCGATGGAATCGACTGATGTACTGGTAATTGGATCTGGCATTGCGGGCCTTTGCGCCGCCATCGAAGCGGCACGCACGGGTGCAACCGTCACTGTGGCAAGCGCCGGCAAGACTATGAGTGGATCGAGCTTCTTCCCCGGAACCTGGGGCCTAGGGCTTATCGGACCCGTTAACGAAGACGACGAGCAGGACCTCATCGACACCATCCTGGCCGTCGGCGGCGGCGTTGCCGACCCCGAACTCGTCCAAGCGTTCGTCCACGGCATTCCCCAAGCGATTGACTGGCTCGAGCAAGACCTGGGCGTTGAGCTCCAGCGTCCGCAAAGCGCCAAGAGTGCTCAACAAAAGCAATTTATCCCCTGCTTTGACCACAAGACGCGCATGTGGCGCGGCCTCACCCGCAAGCCCCTTGAGGACGCTCTGACGACCTGGATCGAGTCGCTCGGCATTCGCCTGCTCCCCCGCCATGAGCTTATCGACCTTGTTGAGGACACGAACGGCAGAATAACCGGAACCGTACTCTACGACCTTACCGAAAATCGAATCGTGCCCTTTGCTGCCAAGGCCACGGTCATCGCAGCCGGTGGCACAGGCGGCCTGTTCGAGCGCAGCCTTACGTCGGCTGATGTGCTCAGTTCCTCTCAGGCCATCGCGCTGGCGCACGGCGCAACACTTACTAATATAGAGTTCATGCAGATGATGCCCGGCTTCATCGAGCCCAGGCGTAACTTGGTCTTCAATGAGAAAACCTGGCGCTACGTGCACGTAGACCAGCCGGTAGATATTGCCGACGACAAGCTGGACGACCTGCTCGAGCAGCGCTCTGGATATGGTCCCTTCACGTCACGCTTGGCCTCCCGCGCTATCGATCTCGTCATCGATCAGGCAGGTGTCGAAGGCCTGGCACTCCACTACGACTTCCCCCGCGAGGATGTCCCAGAGTTTGTGCAGACCTTTGCCACCTGGCTGCAAGACGAGCACGGCATCGCGCCGACCGACGAGATGCGTGTTGCGATGTATGCCCACGCTGCTAACGGCGGCATCAAGATCGATAAGACCGCGCACACGGGCGTTGAGGGCCTCTACGCTTGCGGCGAGGCGACAGGCGGCATGCACGGCGCCGACCGCATTGGTGGCTTGTCAAGCGCCAACGGCATCGTATTCGGACGTATCGCGGGCGCATCGGCAGCCCTCACAGCGCAGAAAGAGCCTGAAGCGGCCCTGAAGACGGATATCACCCTCCCCCAGTACGGCATTGCCACAACAGATGCCGATCGCCTGACACACAGCCTTAGGCACACGATGAGCACCTATTGCATGATCAACAGGACCGAAACAGGCCTATCCGAGGCCCTGCAACAGCTTGAAAGCCTGCAAGACAAGGCCATGGCGCTGAGCAAGCCGCATGCCGATGACAGCGAGATCGCAGCCCTCGCCCGCCTACAGTCGCAGATTCAGCTGTCGACGGAGATGGTCAAAGCCATGCGTAAGCGGACCGAAAGTCTCGGATCGCACTATCGAGCGGATTAAACCGGACACCTATCTAAAGCAGAACACAATCAATCGATATCCATGGGCCCCGTGAGCTTGAAGCAGCACGGGGCCCATTCGTGTCCGCACGACAGCGTATCCTTATTCTGAATATAGAGCGGGCAAAGCCCGCATAGAAAATAGACCAGCGAGGAGGAGATATGGACAGTAGAGATATCGAGAAGTGGCGTGTCGAACTTGATAGCTACGCCAATGTGGAAGACGGCGTTGAGTATTGGCTCGCACGCGATTTAATGGAACCCATGGGGTACACTCGATGGGAGAACTTCGCCGAAGTTGTTAAGAGGGCAAAAGTCTCGTGCGAAACAAACAAAACTCCAGTTTATTCCCATTTTCGTGACACCACGAAAATGGTAACTGCCGGTGTCGCCGCTCGCGCGGTTAAAGACTACAAACTTACGCGCTATGCATGCTATTTAATCGCACAGAACGGAGATTCAAACAAGCCAGAGATCGCGCTCGCCCAGGCATACT
The DNA here is from genome assembly GCA_958419975.1 of uncultured Collinsella sp. GTDB lineage: Bacteria > Actinomycetota > Coriobacteriia > Coriobacteriales > Coriobacteriaceae > Collinsella. The sequence continues at coordinate 482 of CATZIG010000101.1, read as the reverse complement.
TTGCCGTGCAGACGCGCCGCCAAGAGCTCATAGAGCAGCGCTTCGCAGAGATTCAGCGCTTGCAGGCGCGCCACTCGCTATCCGATTCAGAGAAACAGCTCTCGGGTATTGCGTTCAAGCGCGGCGTGGACTCCAAAGGATTCGCGATCATCAAGTCGAAGGGCGATGAGGCGTTATTCGGCGGCAGAAGCACGGCGGAAATGAAGCAGCAGCTCGGCGTACCCAAGAGCGCGGCATTGGCGGACAGGTTAGCCGATGTCCTCATCAAAGCAAAGGACCTTACGAACTCGATGACGGCCTTCAACGCCGAGGAACACGACCTGTACGGCCTGGACCAGATCAAGCAAGAGCACGTCGAGAACAACACAAGCGTGCGTGGCAGCCTCATCGACCGCGGAATTGTCCCCGAGAACCTACCGCCTGCCGAGGATACAAAAAAGCTCGAGCGTCGCGTGAAGGCAGACGAGAAGAAACTCAAGGAG
>CATZIG010000100.1 GCA_958419975.1 uncultured Collinsella sp. | reverse complement strand
CGAGATTCACCGCGTCAAGGAGGGTGGCAAGATGGCCGACGTCAAGCCCGAGGTCAAGGCGCTTTGCGAGGAGCTCTCCGGCTTTAAGTACGAGGACTGCTTTGCCCACAACAACGTTGGCTTCCAGGACGGTAGCGTAACCCCCGCCGAGTAAGGCCGACATATCGTCCAAATCACAGGGCCGTGCCACCGGAATTCCGCCGGCAGGCACGGCCCTTTTTTAACAGCGTACAATTTGCCTTTAGAGCATCTTTTTGAGGGAGAAATCCATGGAGACGAACGTTATCTGGCGCAACGCCCACGCGGCCGTGATCGAGCTTGACGACGGCGGCTACTTTACCTGTGCCGATACGTGGGAGATCTTTGTCAACGACGAGCCCGCTGGTACCACGAATACGGTCGAGACCTATGTCGACGGCCTGACCCCCGGCAAGCGCAACCTGGTCCGTTTTGTCTGTGGCGAGCGTGAGCTGAGCGTAGGTGTCACCACGCCGGCTGAGCCCTTTACCATTAACGTTCGCGACTGTGGCGCCAAGGGCGATGCCGAGCATGATGACACCACCAACATCCAGGCTGCCATCATGGCCTGCCCCAAGGGCGGGCGCGTGCTGATCCCCGCCGGTAGTTATCGCATCAAGTCCCTCTTCCTTAAGAGCAATATCAACATCGAGCTCGCCGAGGGAGCGGTGCTGTTGGCCCGTCACGATCGCGCGGCGCTTGCCTACATTCCGGGCACGGTCACAGGCGACGAGGGCGCCGGGTATGCCGGCACCGATATGCTGCCCCTGGGCCGCTGGGAGGGCGAGAGTTTCTCGACCTACTGCTCTACCTTTACGGGTCTGAGCGTGCACGACGTGTGTATCTATGGTCGCGGCGCGATTGACGGTCAGACCGATTTTGCCGAGGACAACTGGTGGAACAAGGACTTTAAGAACATCTTCCGTCCCGAGGAGGGCCGCGAGGTCGCCCGTCCGCGCATGATCTTCCTGTCCGAGTGCCAAAACGTGAGCTTGGCCGGCTTTACCGTGCGCAACAGCCCGGCGTGGAATATCCATCCCGTCCTGTGCGAGCATGTCGACGCGCTTTGCCTGTCGATCGAGGGTCCCAAGAACTCCCACAACACCGACGGTTTCGATCCCGAGAGCTGCGGCTTTGTCCGCATCCTTGGCTGTCAGTTCTCGGTGGGCGACGACTGCATCGCCATCAAGAGCGGCAAGCTGGGCATTGAGCCCGAGCTTCGCCCCGCTACGCACGACGTGCTGATCTCTCACTGCTACATGCACGATGGTCACGGCGCCGTGGTCCTGGGTTCAGAGTCTGCCGGCGGCATCAAGGACCTTACCGTGAGCAAGTGCCTCTTTGAGCGCACCGACCGCGGCCTGCGCGTCAAGACCCGCCGTGGACGCGGCAAGGATGCCGTCAACGAGGGCATTACCTTTGAGCACATTCGCATGGACGAGGTGCTCACGCCCTTCGTGGTCAATTCGTTCTACTTCTGCGACAAGGACGGCAAGACCGATTACGTGCAGTCTCGCGAGGCGCTGCCCGTCGACGACCGCACGCCCGGCTTTGGCGCCACGACGTTTTGTGATATCGAGGCTACCAACTGCCATGCTGCCGCTGCCTACATCACAGGCCTGCCCGAGAGCAAAGTAACGCGCCTGACGTTCCAGGATGTCCACGTGACCTTCGCGCCGGATGCCGAGCCCTTTGTTCCGGCCATGGCCTGTGGTGTGGAGCCGATGGTGCGCCAGGGCATCATCGCGCAAAACGTCAAGGTACTCGACCTGCAAAATGTGGTGATCGAGGGCCAGGACGGCGAGGAGCTGCAGCTCCAGAACGTCGACAAGGTTGTCCGTTCCTAACTCGGGTTGATGACCAGGGCTGCATTGTCGGATAGATCGGCAATGCAGCCCTTGTGCGATACGGCCGTGTGCGCTGCGCTACGCATCATGGTGAAAGGGAATACATGCTCAATAAAACGATTCCTGTCGGGGTCGATGGCTCGTCTGCCACGATTACGTCTTATGTTTTTGCCCCGACCGAAGATGCTTATGCTTTAAAACCGCTGCCTGCAGTTGTGGTCGTGCCAGGAGGCGGCTACGATCACGTTTCGCCGCGCGAAGGCGAGCCGGTAGCGCTCCGTTTGTTGGCGATGGGCTACCAAGCGTTTGTACTGAACTATTCGGTTGCTCCGGCTGTCTATCCGCTGGCATTGCAAGAACTCGCGCGGGCGGTCGATACCGTCCGAAGCCATGCGGCAGAGTACTGTGTCGATCCTGATCGGATTACGGTCATGGGTTTTTCGGCCGGTGGGCATCTAGTTGGCTTGCTCGGGGCGCTTTGGGACCAACCCTGGCTTGCAGAGTCGATTTCGGCATCGCCTGAGTCGATTCGGCCTGACACACTTTGCTTGGGCTATCCGGTCGTAAGCTCGGGGGCCTATGCTCATCGTGGTTCGTTTGAACACCTAACGGGTGCCGATGGCGCTTTGGCTCAAAAGTTGTCAATCGAGAATATGGTGGGCGATGGCTTCCCCCGTACGTTCTTGTGGCATACCGCCGAGGATGCATCGGTACCAGTTCAAAATAGCCTCCTTCTTGCGCAGGCTCTTGCCGACCACGGGATTGGCTTTAGCCTACATGTCTTTCCGCATGGAAAGCATGGGGCATCGCTCGCCACGGCCCAAACGGCATTTAAGGGCTGCGCCGAGCATATTCAGCCACAGGTTCAGGGCTGGCCTGAACAGTTCGTTGCATGGGAGCGTGATGGACGATGAGCGAAAGTATCTATACGCTGCGCGTTTCGAGGGCTGCGGCAGGAGCGTATCCAACGATTTCCGATGCCTTGGCGGCAGCCGATCAGCTCTATCCGGATGCCGAGCAACCGGTGATGATTCGCGTCGATCCGGGCGAGTATTGCGAGCGGGTCGAGATTCATCGCTCGCATGTGACGATTGAGGGAGAGACGGCCGACAGCGTGCGTATCGTGGGCAGCCTGGGTGCCAAGATGCCTTCGGAGGACGGCTCGGGCGTCGACGGCACGCTCGGCACGTTTAGGACCTATACCGTTTTGGTCGATGCCGACGACGTACGGCTCGAGAACCTCACGATCGAAAACGATGCGGGCGATGGGCGCGAGGTCGGTCAAGCGATTGCCCTGTATGCTGATGGCGACCGTCTGGTTGTCGATGCTTGCTGCATTAAGGGACACCAAGACACGCTGTTTTTGGGTCCGCTGCCGCCGCATGAGGCCAAACCGGGCGGGTTTATAGGACCCAAACAGTATGCGCCGCGCCGGGTGGGGCGCCAGTATTTTCGACGTTGCCGGATCGAGGGCGATGTCGACTTTATCTTTGGCGGCGCGCGTGCCTACTTTGAGGGGTGCGAGATTCGCTCGCTCAACCGCGATATGGATGTCAACGGGTATGTAACGGCAGCCTCCACGCCCGAAGGCGAGCCGCACGGCTTTGTGTTCCACGGCTGTTCGTTTACAGCTCCGGATGGCGTGGCGCCGGATTCGGTCTACCTGGGTCGTCCTTGGCGCGAATGGGCGCAAACTGTGCTGATCGATTGCTGGCTGGGGCGACATATCAAGCGCGAAGGCTGGTGGGATTGGAATAAGCCGGCGGCACACAACTGCGTGCAGTATGCTGGCGCGATTCTGCATGGGCCGGCGGGTGATACTACCGGCTGGGTGCCGTGGGCGAATGAACTCGATGTGATGGCTGCCGCCGGGTACGCTCGCGAGCAGGTGCTTGCCGGTGGGGATGGCTGGGATCCCGAGGGCGGCGACGGTGATGCGGTTGAGACGGCTGAACTGTCTGCCAACGGCCGCACCGTGCACATCGAGACGTACTGCGAAGACGAACCTGCGCTGCGTGCCCGGCTGAAGCGCGAGGGGCGTTCGGCTGCTTTTACGGGCAAGACTCCTGCAGATTTTGAGGCATGGAAGATTGCGACCAGGACTCGTCTGTACGATGTTTTGGGCCTTTCGCTTATGGACCGCGTCCCGATTGAGATTCGTGAGCTCAGCCGCGTGCGGGTTGCCGGCGGCATTGTGCGTACTCATGCGATGCTGCAGGTTGAGCACGATGTGTGGATGCCGTTTTACCTGTTGGAGCCGTCTCATCCGAAGCTTGATGGACGGGGGCTTAAGCGTTGCTATATCTGCCCGCATGGCCATCAGGGAGCAGGCGCCGCAAGTGTTGCGGGCGTGACGGGCGTGCCGGCAGTCGATGATGCTGTGCGTAAGTTCAATTACGACTACGGTCTGCGTTTGGCGCGTATGGGTTACGTGACCGTCTGCCCCGACGCACGCGGTTGGGGATACCGTCGTGACTGGAAGGGTCAGGGCGATGACGAGAACAGCTTTCTGCGCGGCACGTGCCTAAACCAGGCGCGCATGGCCGAGCCGCTGGGACTTACCGTTGCGGGCCTCAACGCCTGGGATAACATGCGTCTGATCGATTACCTAGAGGCGCGCGGCGACATTGCCATGGACGACCTGGGCTGTTTTGGCTTTTCGGGCGGCGGATACATGACGCTGTATCTGGCGGCGCTCGACCCACGCGTATGTAAGACGTTTGTCTCGGGCTACCTGTACGGTGTCGATGATTCGCTGCTGCACCTCAATGGCAATTGCAGCTGCAACTACACACCCGGACTTTGGCGCTTGCTCGACATGGGCGATATTGCCTCGCTTATTGCGCCGCGCCCGTTGTTAGTGCAAAGCTGCGAAGAGGATCATCTGAACGGTTCGCGCGGGCTGAAAAATGTTGACGAGCAGCTCGAGATCGTGCGCGATGCCTACAAGTTGCTGGGTCGCAGAGATGGCCTGCGGCACGAGGTGTGTCCGGGTGAACACCATCTGGGCGTGGCACATCTTGTCGAGGATATCGAATGGCTCGATTCGCACGTTGCGGAATGCGCCCGTGCATAGCCCCTCGGCATGCTGCGAATAAACGGTACGTTCCTGTATGACTGCCGATGGGCGGATGAGGAGAAGATTATGGAAACGAAGAGTTTGAGTGAATCGACCATTTGCTGCTTTGGCGATTCGACCACATGGGGCGATAACGGATGCGGCGCAGGCGGCAACGACATCTCTTGGACTTCGCATCTGGGCGCGTTGCTGGGAGGTGCAGTCGTCGAGAACTTTGGCATCAAGGGTTCGCGTATCGCCATCAAGGCCGACCGTACCGATTCATTTGTCGAGCGCTTGGACGGCATCGACGATGCGGCCGATGTCTATGTTGTCTTTGGCGGCGTCAACGACTTTAGCCGCAACGTGCCGCTTGGAGAGCTGGGCAGCACGGACGTGCACGAGTTCTATGGTGCACTCGATTACCTGATCCGCACCATCACGGCGCGCTCACCTCAGGCAAAGCTCGTGTTTATGACGCCGTGCAAGACGAGCGGTAAGCACGAGAAGGATATCCCGGCAAGCGACGAGCTCAACCACCTGGGCCTGACGCAGGTCGCCTACGTGCGAGCGATGCTCGAGGTCTGTGACTGCTACTCCGTGCCGGTGATTGACCTGTATGCGCAAAGCGGTATCAGCCCGTTTTTGCCGGAGCACCGCGAGCTCTATATGCCGGACGGTCTGCATTACAGTCCTGCCGGCTATGAGCGCCTGGCGCATCGCATCGCCGCGGGTCTCACCGCCGTTTGCCGCTAAAAGTCTGCCGTTTGCGGGGAATATAGGGTTAACGTTCACCCTATATTCCCCGTTCGCGTTACACTAGGGGTAACGTTCACCTATCGTTTATGTCAGAGGGGACAGCAATGGGTTGCAATCAAATCCTGGACCGTTATATCGAGCAGTTGATCGAAACCTCTACGCCGCAGGCGCCGGCTTGGAATATCGAAAAGATTCGCGCCGGCAAGGAGAACACCTGGAACTATATCGACGGCTGCATGATCAAGGCGCTCATCGAGCTGTACGAGATCACGGGTGAGCAGCGCTACCTGACCTTTGCCGATGACTACATCGATTTCTTTGTCCAGGACGACGGTACCATCAAGCATTACAACCCGCAGGAGTACAACCTCGATAACGTCAATGCGGGCAAGACCCTCTACAAGCTCTATGACCTGGTGGGCAAGCCCAAGTACCGTGCCGCCATGGACACCATCTACCGCCAGCTCGAGACCCAGCCGCGCACCAAAGAAGGCGTGTTTTGGCACAAGGCCGTCTATCCCAACCAGATCTGGCTCGATGGCATGTATATGGCCCAGCCGTTCTACATGCAGTACGAGCTGAGCTTCCACAACCGTCGTGCCTGCTCGGACAGCTTCCATATGTTCCAGGTCGTGCATGACCTGATGCGCAACCCCCTCAACGGTCTGTACTATCACGCTTACGACGCGAGCCGCAAACAGTTCTGGTGCGACCCGGTCACCGGCCTTTCGGCTAACTTCTGGCTGCGCGCCGAGGGCTGGTTTGCCATGGCACTCATCGATACCTGGGAGCTCATGCCGCCTTCGATGTCAGCCGAGAAGGACGAGATTCGCAAGATGTTCCACGACCTGATCGACGCCATGCTGCCGTATCAGGACGAGAAGACCGGCATGTGGCATCAGGTCATCAACCTGCCCAATATCGCCCCCAACTACCTGGAGGAGTCTGGTAGCGCGATTTTTGCCAATGCCATCATGAAGGGCGTGCGTCTGGGCGTGCTGGGCGAGCGTTACTACCAGTACGGCCGTCGCGCCTTCGACGGCATCTGCGAGACCTGCCTGTCCGAGTATGACGGGCAGCTGGCGCTCGACAACATCTGCCTGGTTGCGGGCTTGGGAAACACCGCGCACCGCGAGGGCACGTTTGATTACTACATGAGCGAGCCCGTGGTCAAAAATGATGCAAAGGGTGTGGCGCCGCTGGTGCTTGCCTATATCGAGACCATGCATCACGACAAGCTGGCCGGTAAGCGCGATCCGCTCGCCCCCTCGGGCGTGTGCTCCATCGAGGACCCGTTTGGCGGATACACCCCGGGCATCAACGCTCATAAGGGATGTGAATAACGTGGGGGCTATTACTCCGGGTGTACGTTTGCACGACCTTCCGCAGGGGACCGTCGAGGAACGCATTCGTATGGCGGGAGAGCTGGGCTTTTCGTGCATTCAGCTGCCGAGCAAGGTGCTCTACGCATCGATGGGGATCGATCGAGGCGGCCTGACCCGCGAGCTTGCCGACCATTTGAGCGCGGTGCTCGACGAGGCGGGCGTTTCGGTCGCCGTGCTCGGGTGCTATAAGAATCTGGCGACGCCCGATCGCCAACAGCTCATGGATAACTTTGCCGAGTACGAGGCATGCCTGAACTTTGCCCAGATGCTCGGCGGCTGCCCGGTGGGTACCGAGACCGGTCGCCCCAATGCGCAGAACCGCGTCGCGGACGACCGCATGACCGACGAGGCACTCGATACGTTTGCAGA
>CATZIG010000099.1 GCA_958419975.1 uncultured Collinsella sp. | reverse complement strand
CAGGCCGGTGTTGAACAGGCAACGGTCGTCGTCGAACACCAGCGGCAGGTTGGACGGCGCGGTCTGGTCTACGTCGCGCTCGGTCAGAAACACCGCGCGGCTAAACGAGAACGACAGGTAGTTTTTGAGGATACGGTTGTTGGGACCCCAGTCCTAGGGATCGGCGAGGTCTACCAGGCGGTCGTAACAGGGCTCGGGGCAAAACGCAAAGTCGTAGATATTACTGCACAGGGTGCTGAGGATCTCCATGTGGTGTCCAATCCAATTGATAACCTTCGTGCGGATGCTTTGATTCTATACGTATGACACGTCGCCGATACGCGCAACGCGATTGCATCGAGGTTTTTTGGCGAGTCAGGCCATCGCCGGCGCGATGAGGCCGGCCGCGCCGGCAAAGCACCCGCCCAGCAAAACGCATAGGCAGACCAAAGCAGTAAACAGGATGTAGTGTCGGCTGGTGTGGAACGCGGCAGCAAGCATGACCGCTCCGACCTTCGCAAGAGCCAATGGAAACTGCGCCAATAAATTGCCTGGCAGCAGTAGTTATTGGTGTAGCGAGATCAAAATATGCGAGCTTCGCAATCAAAAAGAATGACCTCGATGAGTTCCTCATCCCATTTACGCCGCTTCATAGAGACGCACCTCATCCTTTTCAATGCTCTTGCGGAATGCAGGACGCATATGCTCGGGAGGGTTGGTGACAATCTCAACATCTCGCACAAGCTCTTCTTCGAGCTCAAGGGAGAGTTCGAATAGCGTGCCGAACGTCATTGTTTCACCGCAGACTAGACGCAAATCAATATCGCTATCTGGCGTTTGCTCGCCACGGGCGAAGGAGCCAGATAGGTATGCCTCGCGGACGTCGTAACGAGACAGCGCACGAGAAACAGCAGCGGATATGTCGACAAGAGTAATCAAGTCTTAATTTTACTTACCGATTGAATGGAAGGCAATCGCCATCCGCCCGTTCCGCAGGCCGGTGATTAGAGAGGGGCTGTATCCGGCAGCATGCGGCAAAATCTGAAGATGCCATACGTAAGGGAGATTGGCAAAGTCTCTAACCGCGGTTTTATTGACAAAAATCGGGTTGTGCTCAGGGATTGCTTATTTTTCCTCGCGCTTCCGAAATATAGGCATTTTGGCAGCGATCTGAGGTGCCTTTGAGCGCCATGCTGATGTCGCCGAGCCAAGAGCAATTGGTTAACGGACAAGCTGGGGCACGCGTTCTAGTATTTCAATAGCCAATGCCGAGGGGACACGTTAAGATGTTGTCAGTAAACCCGCCTGGCCTCTGCTTAGCATGCACACTGGCGGGTCTTTTTTAAGTCCTTGGAGCCGAGACGAAGTACGAGAAGCCATTCCTCACCTACGACGAACAGGCGGACCTGCTGATCTTGCGCGGCCTCATGGCAGACCGAGAAGAACCCGTCGGCAAACTCGAGCACGTGGGATAATAGCGGGCACGCTCGGAGTCAGCGCCAAGGTGGCCGAGTTCTGCCTCGTGGCGCTCAACACCGTGAGGAACTACTGCTGCGCCCACCATGGCCGCCTCTGGAACAAGACGCTTGGCACCAAACCCATGATCCCAAGGGATGACACCGCCTGGCACGAGCCCCACGAGGAATGGCGAGCCGTGGGCTTCGGAGAGGGGTTGATTTCCGATCTCAGCCGAACACATTGATCGGATAGGCCGTTTCCGCAGCCAGCCGAACGCCCCCGAGTCCCCTCCCGGGACTCGGGGGCGGCATTTTCCCAGTTGAAGGAACGGTGGAGATGTTTTTCGATGGGTCCGGTGGCCATGCCCCGCCCTCCGCCCGGCACCTCTTCCCAGACTCAGCCGGACGGTCGGCCCGCCTATTACATTTTCCCCTTCAGGCCAGGACAGCGGGGCATCGCCCCTCTATGCGTGCGCCCGCCCTATCAGCCCCGGCGTCAGGTCGAGCTCGCTGAGCGGCACGTCCTCCACGCCGTAGGCCCCCCGGCAGCTCCCGGCCGTCCCGTGGACACTCCAGCCCTTGATGTATTCGTTGATGTACTACAGAATTCGTCCGATGTCTTCAGACATCGGCTGCTCCCTCCTAGTAGCCAGAGTCGTAGCGCTGCGCAGCGATGACCTTCTCGATCTCGGCGAGGCCGAGGAAGCGGTCGCCGAGCATATGCTTGCGCCAGAGGGGCTTGAAGCAGTGAAGCATGCGGCGGTACATCTCGAGGCGGGGACCATGCGAGTTCCCGCCATCCGAGTACTTCCTCAGAGGCTCCGCGAGCTCCTCATAGCGCTTGTCCGCAAAGAGGTGCTTCACGTAGCCGGCGAGACGCCCCTCCTCCATGTCGTTGTAGTCGAAGCCTTGAGGCGAGATGTCGCGCTCGTCCACCTCGGCCTTCTCATCTTCAGGCAGGTCCTCGTATGAGGCCCTGAGGACGCGGAACATGTCGAGGATGTCGTACAGCTCCTCGCAGCGTGAGTTGGGAATCTCCGGTCGAAGCACGGCGAATGCCTCCGGGTACTCGCGCACGTAGCCCTTCTCGAATATCTGTGCATTGCGCTTGTGGTAAGCGGCATCCTCCTCGTCCTCCGAGAGGGCGGCAAGGATGAGCTCCTGGTCGCGGAGGATGAGGCGGTTGACCGGCGCTATGGTCAGCGGGGCCATCTCCTCGGGGTAATCAGTGCGGGGGCTACCCACCATTGATCCGAGGGCTTCGGTGACCACTCCTGAGATGGTGCCACCCGATTCGTGGGCCAATCCCTCGAGTTTGGCCTTGAGGTCATCACTGACTCGGATAGAGATGGTTGCCATTGTCTACCTCCTTAATGGTGTCCTACTGTCATGTATTATTGTATTACACTTACACGGTGACGTCAAATAGTCGGAGCCTGCCGGTTTGTGACCGGCCTGGCGAATGCTCGCAGCGGCAATCGTTGCGGGCATTTATCTTGCCCGCACGGGATGCGGGAGGTTCAGACGTGGAGTCCTCCAATCTCCCGGGACCGGCTGATCCGGCCCTCAGGGCATCGGATTCCCACATTCATCGGTACACTCACAGATGAATGTGGGAGGTGTTCGGATGAAGTTGATATTCAAGGGGCTTCGGAGACAGTTGGGAGAAGTGCCCTGTCTGGTTAAAGTGGCTAATCAACGAAAAGGCCGATGAATGCTTCAACGAAGAGATCCAGCAGAACGAAGGGCAGCAGGACTAGACAAAGGGGCGCGGCCAGCAGCGTGGTCATGCCCAATGGCAGCGCTTGTTGCGGCTGCTCGCGCGTTATGCCAGGATTTCGTGCACGCGCTTCTGCACCGTCGAGTAAAGGCTACGAACGAGCTGGGGCACGCTATGGCTGCCATATCTTGAGCAATTAAAACTGTCCGTTCAACAGTAGGGGTGCGCCGGCGTCAGCCGGTGTGCCCCTACTTTGGGAAACGTAAAACTCGCTTTTTGTCGGTTGCCTCTTCCCTCTTCCAGCCCAAACGGGTGCCTCAGCAGCGGCGTGCGGCACCTAAAAGCGCTGTCCCCAGCAGGAATAGCGCCAAGGAGACGGCGATCCAGTTGCTGTCGGCGGTCTTGGGGAGAGTGGCGGTGGCAGCGCTGGCGGTCTTGGCCTTGAATGGTGTGGACGCCGCGGTCTTGGTCACTGTCGTTTTGGTCGTCTTGGTTGTCGTGGCTGTCTTTGGCGTCGTGGTCGCGGGCTTAAGGACGGGATCCGTCGCGGGCCCGGCACCGGGCTGCTCATCGGTAGGACCGGCACCACCAGCCGGCTCGCCCGCGCCACCGGGCACCTCGCGCCCGTCGGTCTCCCCCGCCGGCGCCGTGGCGCCCAGGGGCTCGATCACCACATGCGGCGCCATGGCCCCGGAGGCATCCACCACGCCGCCGGCACCGAAGGCCCCGCCCACGGGCGTCACGAACCGCGCGGACACGAGCGACCCACCCGTGCAAGCAACGCCGCCATCGGCACCGGCCGCGTCGAGCCACGAGGCGTCGACCGAAAGCCCGCACCCGGCCGAGCCGTCGCCAGCGTCCTGCAGGTACAAACCGTAAGCGTACACGCCGGCGGCGGGCGCGGCACCGAAGGCGACGACGCGCCCGCCGCCGCGCACGGCCATGTCGCCGGCGATCACGCCGGCCACGGCCTCGCCCGTGACGTTCGCCCCGTCCGCCCGGGCATCGACGGTGCAGCCGTCCACAACGAGCGCTCGCGAGACGTGGATCGCGCACTGCGAGCCCGATGCCGCCAGGGACCCGGTGCCGCTAAGCGTCAGGTCGCCCCACACCTCCATGCCGCACTGCGAGATGTCCGCATCGGGCGCCCGCGACTCGACCACCGAGTTCCAACCGGGGCCCGAAACGCCCGGCTCGCAGTACGTCGCGCCCGCGATGAACAGGCTCTCCGCGCCCGCGGCATAGGAAGGCCCGCCCAGCAAGACGCATAGGCAGGCCATGGCAGCGATCGCGATGTGATGACGGCTGGTGTGGGACTCGGCGGCAAACATACCCGCTCCGATCTTCGCAGGAGCCAATAGGATGTGCACCAGAAAATGCCCTGGTGGCAGCACTTATCAGTTTAGCGAGATCGATGCGGGGGCAAAGAGAAATCGCGTGGGCGAAGTCCACAATTAGGTGTAAATCGTTTTGTCAGTCGGTGAAAGGAAGAATCGACTTACAACCTCCGTTTCGATTCTTTAAAAGCAGGTAGCATCCTTCAAATTGACAGCATGATACTCCGAAGTGAATCTGAACTTGCGTCATGACATCTCAAGCAATCTGGATTTGGTAATGTAGATGCGATGCAATAAGAATGTATATTCGTTAAATTTGGGTGTGGATGATGGAGGACGGCGTCGTGATTGAACTGCTCTTTCGGGCCTTCTCCACGAATTCGCTGATCCAGGATCTTGTTGTGTTCTTGAGGATCCGGATGTTTTCGGTCGCTTCAATGTCGATTTCCACCTTTGCCTTGTCGGCGATGTCGTCCGGCAATGTCGGCAAACCCTTGAGATCAGTCTCCCTGTACTTCTTGGCAAACATGGAGACGTATCTTTCGACAAAGAGCTTTTTGTCGCTTATGCTTAGCTTGGAGAAGAGGCTCATCAAACTGAAGCGGGAGAGGAGTTCCGCCGGGAAAGTTTCATCGATCTTCCCGAGGGGGCAGTTTGTCGTGAACACGATGATAAACCCGCGGAGATCATGCTCCATCCCTTGGGAGTCCGTGAACGATCCTGTCTCGAGGAGATCGAGGAAGAAGTTCCAGACGGCGGGTTCAGCTTTCTCGATCTCGTCCACCAGGAGAATTCCGGCATCGGATGAGTCGATCTTCTTTCCCAGCTCGCCTTCTTCGCTTCCCATGTATCCTCTCGGGCTGCCGATCAGGGAGTTGAGAGAGTCCTTACTGCTGTAGTTCCCGAGATTGACCTTAGGGAGGGGCTGGCATGGCGCGATTGCCTCGCAGAGGATCTTGGCAACTTCTGTTTTCCCGACACCCGAAGGGCCAAGAAGGAGCAGCGAGAATACTGGCTGCTCGCCGAGCGCATTGAAGAGCCTGAAGCTGCGCGATCGGGATTCGAAGGAGCGTTTGAATTCGATCTGGCCTATGAGCTCGCTTTCGAGGGTGGTGAGGACTTGCATGAATTCGAGTTCGTCGAGGGATACGAGTGTTCTCTTTCCTCTTTTGTCCTTCTGGGTGCCCTCATCGACCTCGATGTCGCAGTCTATTATGTCGTCGAACATGGTTCTCAATTGGTATGCTCCTTCGTTCACGGTTTTATCGTCTCCGATGAAGAGGGTGCCAAAGGGTAGCTGGTGGACGAGGAGCTCGAATTTCGATGCCAGCTGGAGATCACCCGATAGTAAGCCCATGAATGATGAAACGTCCACGACGAGCTTTTTCTCGGAAAGGAGCTCGGAGATTTGGTCGCTTCCGTGTAGTTCGAGAAGTGACATCAACTTGAAGCCGTCTACTCCGAGCTGGTCGATCAGGGCTTTATACTGGGATTTGTTGTATGTGACGAGTTTGCGCATGGCATTGCCTATCAAGCCTCGAAGGACACTGCCTGAATGACAGCAAGGATGTCTATGTAATAGCCCTGTTCTGCCCGATTGCCGCCGACGGTCATGGCTGTGGGTGACGGGTTCTTTCCGCATATAACAATGTCGTTCTGCGGCGTGCGTTTTGGGTCGCCTGGCTGCTGGAAGTAATCAAAGGGGCTCTTCATCTGGGCCGGGGTGATTTTCCCTTTGCATATCCCGACGATGCCGACCTTTCCGATGAGCAGGTCGTCGATTGTGTACCCGCTTTCGAACATCTCTTCTCCGTCGAGGGGAATCTTCGCGTACAGCGGCGTTCTTCTTCTTGCGCGGTTTCCTCTGAGCTTGAAGGCTGCGCCGTCTCCTATGAAGGATTGCATCATGTGGCCGATGTCGAGGTCTCCGGCATCGGGGACGGTGATTCCGTCAAAGGTCCCGCTCATGATCGCCATGATGCCTCGAATCTCATCCTCATTGATGAGCTTCAGCGAGACATCGCCAATATATGCGAGGTCGCCTTCTGCAAGCGTTGTTCCGCTTTCGGGGGCTTTGCAGTGCTCCATTATGTCGGCGAGCATCCGGCTATTTGTGTTCACGTATTCGAGGGTGTCCACGATCTTCTCTTGTTTTTCGTGCCTGACGCTTCCTTCGAGTTTTGCCCTGAGTTTCGTCAGGAAGGGAGGGTTGAGCTCCGCTTCGGCGTTCAATGATGCTCTCTTTGTCGTCCCGTTCTGGTTTTCCTTGGAGCTTGTAGTCTTGAGCTTGTTGTCCAGGAGCATCCTCGTCTCGAACACCTTCTGCTGATTCATGTAGTAGACGGTGAAGAGGCCTGGTATTTTATTTTCTGGCATAGTTCCTCCGCTCCTTTCCTTTAGCGTGGGGCTGTCGTTGTTTTCGCCCCTCGTTATCCGCGTACCATCCGTTTCACACCATACGTATCATTGCCACTCCGAAAAAGCAATCGAACTCACCATGCAGCTGAGACGGATAGAAGACCATGGTCACAGCGAAGAAGGCGCGACCGGCTCATACTTCGATCTATGCAACAAATGAAATCAAGCCGGCACCGTGCAAGCGCAAACCAAGACCGCTGGCGCTAAAGCGCACGGCAAGCGGAGTATCGGTGCTACTTCTGTACGGGTTACCTAAATCGGTTCTCAAGCTCCTCCAAATTTCTCAAGAACCAGCGCCTTCTAATCGCTCCAGTTTTCGTTTCAATGTTCGTTTCTTCCAGTGCATTTTTTATCTGATGTATCCATTCAACTAAAGCCGCCGATGGCACTCCGTCCGGATTCCGAACGTTATGAAGATGCACAAAGAACTCACGAAGCGCCTCTTGATTCGACGCATCTTCTCTGCAAAATGTCTTGACAATGACCCTCGGACTAGCATTAACCAACACTTTGACATCGCGTTTCGCAG
>CATZIG010000098.1 GCA_958419975.1 uncultured Collinsella sp. | reverse complement strand
ACGACCCCGCCCGCATGCCCCTCTCGGCGGCGCGGCGCAGCATCTACACCGCCATCTCCGCACTTCGCCATGCCGGATACGAAATTGAGTACAAACGCGGCGTGGGGTATCGGCTCTTGACCCGTCCGCTCACCGACGAAGAGATCATCCGGCTCCACGGCATGGTCATGCGTAACCGCTCTACGCCCATCGCCATTCGAAAAAGCATGGCGCAGCACTTGGTCGCCATGGCGAGTGCCGACGTTCGCGGCTACCTCGATGCGCCCGAGCCCGCTCCAAGCGCCGGTGGCAAATCCACCAAGGCCACGCGCACGCCCGTCAAGCGCATCGACACCTGCGAGCTCATCGAGCAAGCCATCGACCACGGAACCACGGTGAGTTTTGATATTTCGAGCGTCACGACACGTGGCGAAACCGAAGTAGCACGGATGACACTCCGCCCCTTTGCCATCAAGCAACGAGACGGCATCTCGTATTTGCTGGGAACGGTCTATGACGCCCGAGGCGCCGATGACACGCTGCGTACCGTAGAGATCGGGCGCATGAGAAACGTCACCACGCGTCTCCTCGACGGCAAGAAGCTCTTCGCCGCCCTGGAGGAGGACGACGCCTCCGCCGCATAAGAACCTCCGCCGTCCATTCGACTACCCGTACCGCCCATCCGGTTCTGTATTAAAAAACCCGCCAGGTTATTGTAAAAATGGACATCCGCGCTACTATAGTTCCACTTGCACTTTGTTTGAGTGCAGTGTTTCCAGCCATTTCTATACTGGGGGTAACGATATGAAGGACATCACCATCAGCCGCAGGAGCCTTCTGGTCTCTGCTGGCCTGCTCGCGCTCGCTCCGCTCGCCGGATGCGGCGGCAACTCTGGTTCCGGCTCTGCTGCCGCCGGTTCCGACTACACCGTCGGCATTCTGCAGCTCACCGAGCACTCCGCACTCGACGCCGCCAACGACGGCTTCGTCAAGGC
The DNA here is from genome assembly GCA_958419975.1 of uncultured Collinsella sp. Classification (GTDB taxonomy): domain Bacteria; phylum Actinomycetota; class Coriobacteriia; order Coriobacteriales; family Coriobacteriaceae; genus Collinsella. Next base: position 6,514 of record CATZIG010000098.1, on the reverse strand, counting down.
CATCAAGAAGAGCGGCCTTAAGGTCAAAATCGACCAGAAGAACGCCCAGAATGACCAGTCCACGTGTAAGTCCATCGCCGACAAGTTCGTGGGCGATGGCGTCGACCTGATCTACGCCATCGCTACGCCCGCCGCGCAGGCCGCCGCCGGCGCCACCGCCGATATCCCCATCGTGGGTTGCGCCATCACCGACTACGCCGCCTCGGGCCTGGTCCAGGACAACGAAAAGCCCGGCACCAACGTCACTGGCGCCTCCGACCTCACCCCGGTCGCCGAGCAGCTCGAGATGATGCAGAAGGTCCTGCCCGACGTTAAAAAGGTCGGCCTGCTCTACTGCACCGCCGAGTCCAACTCCGACGTCCAGATCAAGGCCGCCAAGAAGGAGCTCGACAAGCTGGGCCTGGACTACACCGACTTCACCGTCTCGAGCTCCAACGAGATCCAGTCCGTCGTCGAATCTGCCGTGGGCAAGGTCGACGCGCTGTACTCCCCTACCGATAACACCATCGCCGCGGGCGCTTCGCAGGTCGGCCAGATCTGCAAGGAGAATAAGCTCCCCTTCGTAACCGGCGAGGAGGGCATGTGCATGGCCGGCGGCCTGTTCACCCTCTCCATCAACTATGAGGACCTGGGCTACGCCGCGGGCGAGATGGCCGTTAAGATCCTGAAGGGCGAGGCCAAGCCCGAGGATATGCCGATCAAGCACCTCTCGAGCAAGGACCTGGTCGTCGTCAAGAACGACGAGATGGCCGAGGCGCTGGGCATCGACCTTTCCGCTCTGGACGAGTAGCGCCATGCGCGGTAACGCGTCTAGGACCCGCACTCGCGCCATAGTTGCGTTATTCAATATCTGAGCCACAGGGGCGAACGCCAAAGACCGGCGTTCGCCCTGCTTGTTACGGATGAGACAAAACATCCGACCGCAGCTCTTTCATACATTGTTACCGCTATCATGGTGACTCACGTGTCCACCCTATCCTAGGAGGTATGAAGCATGCTCATTGCATTGCAGGGCGCCATTTCGCAGGGCGTCCTCTGGGGCATTATGGTGCTTGGCGTGTTTATCACGTTCCGCCTGCTCGACATCCCCGATATGACCTGCGACGGCAGCTTTGCCCTCGGCGGCTGCGTCTGCGCCGTACTCATCGTCAATAACAACGTCGACCCGCTGCTCGCTGTTTTGGCCGGCATGTGTGCCGGTGCCATCGCGGGCGCCGTCACGGGCATTTTGACCACGGTCTTTGAGATTCCCGCGATCCTCGCCGGAATCCTCACCCAGATCAGCCTGTGGTCCATCAACCTGCGCATCATGGGCAAATCCAATACGCCCATCCTTGCCAAGGGCACTATCTTCTCGTCTGTCAGCAACATGACGGGCCTGCCGCAGTCCACCGTCGCCATCATCCTGGGCATCTTGCTCGCTGTGGCTATCGTTGCCATCCTGTATTGGTTCTTTGGCACCGAGATCGGCTCGGCGCTTCGCGCCACCGGCAACAACGAGTACATGATCCGCGCTCTGGGCGTCAACACCAACTCCACCAAGATGATCGCCCTCGTGCTCTCCAACGCCCTCATCGGCCTTTCGGGCGCGCTCATCTGCCAGAGCCAGAAGTACGCCGACATTGGCATGGGTACCGGTGCCATCGTTATCGGTCTTGCCGCCATTGTTATCGGCGAGGTGCTCGGCCGCCTGCTGCCCGGCGGCCTCACGCAGTTTAGCGTCCGTCTTGCCTCCGCCGTCTTTGGCTCCGTGGTGTACTTCCTCATCCGCGCCATCGTGCTGCAGTTGGGCATGGACGCCAACGACATGAAGCTGCTTTCCGCTGTGATCGTCGCCGTGGCCCTGTGCGTGCCCGTGGTTTGGGAGCGCTATAAGCTCCGCAGCTCCTACACGAAGGGGGATGAGGCAGATGCTTAAGCTCTCACACGTCAAGAAGACCTTTAACAAGGGCACCGTCACCGAGAAGCGCGCGCTCACCGGCGTCGACCTTACCCTCAATGATGGCGACTTTGTAACCGTGATCGGCGGCAACGGCGCCGGCAAGTCCACGCTGCTCAATATGATCGCCGGCGTGTATCCGCTCGATTCGGGTGTCATCGAGCTCGACGGCACCGACATCTCGCGTCTGAGCGAGTCGCAGCGCGCCAAGTACCTGGGTCGCGTGTTCCAGGACCCCATGCGCGGCACCGCAGCCGACATGCAGATTGCCGAGAACCTGGCCCTCGCCAAGCGCCGCGGCCAGCGTCGCGGTCTTTCGTGGGGCGTCACCAAGGCCGAGAAGGACGAGTACGTTGAGCTGCTCAAGCGCCTAGACCTCGGTCTGGACACGCGCCTCAACGCCAAGGTCGGTCTGCTGTCGGGTGGCCAGCGCCAGGCACTCACCCTGCTCATGGCCACGCTCACCAAGCCACGCCTGCTGCTGCTCGACGAGCACACCGCGGCCCTCGACCCCAAGACGGCCTCTAAGGTGCTCAACCTGACCGAGGAGATCGTCGACGAGAACCACCTGACCACGCTCATGGTCACGCACAACATGAATGACGCCATCCGTCTGGGCAATCGCCTGATCATGATGCACGAGGGCCACGTAATCTACGACGTGGCAGGCGACGAGAAGAAGTCGCTCACCGTGGCCGACCTGCTGCAGAAGTTCGAGGAGGTCTCGGGCGGCGAGCTCGCCAACGACCGCATGCTGCTGAGCTAACGATCTAGAAAACCACCACAAAGGGGACAGGCACCTTTGTGGTGGTTTTTGTTAAAGAGTAAGGAGACAGCCATGAAAAGACTCCCCCGCCTTGCGTTAGCTGCCGCGTTGTTTGCCGGCGCGCTCACAGGCATCCCAAGCCTCGCTTTCGCGGGGAACCTGCCCGCCGCTATTGACGGCGCCGTAACCGTCATGCACACCAACGACATCCACGGCAGCTACAAGTACAGCTACAACGCAAGCAAGGGCACGGGCACCATTGGCTTTGACGGGCTGGCGGTTCTCTATAGCGCTCAAAGCAACGCCCCCGACTTTCTGCTCGATGCAGGCGACACCTTCCACGGGCAGTCCTTTGCCACCATGAGCGAGGGCAAGAGCATCGCCGAACTCATGAACACCTTCTACGCAAACGGCTACGACGCGACCACACCGGGCAACCATGACTGGAGCTACGGCGCGGACAAGCTTCGCACGATGGCCGGCAATGGTGCCACCAGTACACCTTTCGCCATGCTCTGCGCGAATGCAACGTCCTCGAACGGCGTATGGAGCTCGAGCATCACCAAGACGCTCAATCGCACTTGGAGGACGGCGAGGGCAGCCCCACGTTTAACTACAAGATTAAGGTCGGCGTCGTCGGAGCCATGGATGAGTCGCTGGGCTCCTCGCTACGCGCGGACCTGGTCGCGGGCACGTCGTTCTCGGGTGCGGCGGACGCCATCAATGCCGAGGCCAAGCGACTGCGCGAGGATGAGGGCTGCAACGTTATCGTCTGCATCGCGCACACGCTCAACGCCAAGACCTTTGCCGCAAAGCTCGTTGGGGTCGATACACTGGTCGCGGGCCACGAGCACATCAACTTAGACGAAAACGTGACGGGGGCCGACGGCAAGCCGGTCCGCGTCGTCGAGGCAGGCAGCGCCTTTGCCGAGGTTGGCCTGCTTTCCATTCCCTATGAGTACGACACCAGGGGTACCGAAACCACCAACGACGACATGGTGACGGTCTCCGCAGGCGACAGCGACGAGAAGCTCTACACCGCCAAGGACGTCGACGACCTTTTGGCAGACCCTAACAACCAGAACATCCTTGACGAGGTTCGCAACAACAAAATCAAGCCACTCGACGATGCCTTTGAAAGCGAATCGAACAAGGTGCTCGGCACATCCTCCACCAACTATTTCTACGGCGAGGACGCCGCGGGTACGCATGGCTGGGAGATGGTGCGCACCACCGATCTGCGTCCCAGTAAAGCGGGCGACGCCACCAAAGCCCAGACCATCGGGCATGTTATCTGCGGCTCCTATCTTGCCCTGACGGGGGCAGACCTCGCCATCGAAAACGCGGGCGGCATCCGCGGCGGCATCGCGGCGGGCGATGTGACCGCCGGCAACGTCGTCGCCATCTCGCCCTATGGCAACACCGTGGAGACCTGGTGCATGACCGGCGCAAACTTCCTCGCAGCGCTTGAGCACTCACTGCAGATCAGCGACGATTGCAACGACAGCTACGAGCTTCAGCAAGCCTATGTGGCAGCCGGCCACACCGAGCAGGAGGCGCAAAACAAGTACAAGTGGCGCGATGACTCTGGCAGCGTTCTCTCCTTTGGCGGCATTAACGTGACGATTGATTGGACGCAGCCCGAAGGCAAGCGCATTGTGAGCGCCACGCTCACCAAGGATGGCAGCACGCTCGATCCCGCCAAGAACTACACCGTCGCCACCAACAACTACATCATTACCAACACGACCGACTTTCCCACTTTCGCAAATGCCACCAAGCGCACCGAGTGGGGCACATGCGAGGCGGCGATCAGAGAGCTGATCGGGAAGAGCGACTGGGAGAACAAGATGGCCGGGCTCGCCGGCACCATCAGCTTCAGCTCCGCAGCCGTGGACCCCACGCCCAATCCGAATCCAACGCCTAAGCCCTCGCCCAAGCCCGGCACGACTACTACGACCACGAAAACCAGCGCCAAGAAGACAACCGGCAAGCTTGTCGCAACGGGAGACCGCACGCTGGCCGTGGTCGGCGCATGCCTCATCGGCGGCATCATCGTCATCATGCTCGGCATTATCTGGAAGCGCCGCCGCTAAGCTACACCGCCGGGCCTTGCAGCCCCTCCGTGCAAACCTTATATCGAGCACAGAAGCCCGTCCGATGTGATCGGACGGGCTTTTTGGTGGGTATCATGGTTGAATGATCATTAGGAGGTTTTCCCTACATGGAATTGTTTGAGCCGATTCTTCATTTCTTTGAGCAACGGTGGGTCCACAACATCATCTGGGCCGTCATCTTGGCGATAGGCACCGCCGTCGCCGCCAAGGTCGCATCCAAGACTCTGCGTCACCTACTCAACCGCGACGATAACCCGCTTCCGGCATCGAGTATCTTCATCAATATCGCGCGCGCCGTCATCTGGGTGATCGGCGGCAGCTTTATCCTCGACAACTGCTTTGGCATTAACGCAAACGCGCTCGTCGCCGCTCTTGGCGTCGGCGGCATCGCCATCTCGCTCGGCTTTCAGGACACGCTATCAAACCTTATCGGCGGCATGCAGGTGACCTTTATGGGCATTATCAAGCCCGGCGACAATATCGAGGTCGGCGGCGTGTCGGGCGTGGTCCAGGACATCACTTGGCGCCACACGACCATCGAAGATGCCTGCGGGCAGACCGTCATCGTCCCCAACTCCAACATTTCCAAGAACACACTCGTGCATTTGATGCCCTTTGGGCGCGTGGCCGTCCCCGTCGCGGTCAAAGACCCCTCCAAATGGGCATCGCTCGATGTGCTAGCAGACGAGCTCGTCAGCGCCACCAAAACGGCCGTCTCACCCATCTCAGGCTTTGACAAGGAACCCTACGTGCTCTTTAGCGAGATCGGCGACTTTGGCATTAAGGGCAAAATCATCTTTATCGTCAGCGACGACAGCACCACCTTTACGGCGGCCGACGCCTGCATCCGCGCCATCGCCCCCATCATCGCCTAAACCACCACAAAGGGGACAGGCACCTTTGTGGTGGTTTTCATTCGTGATACCATGGTTCATATAGTTGTTTAAACGACTAAGGGAGCAAAACTATGGAAGAGGCCTATCGTCAAGCACGCAAGCGCGGCGAGCAAGGACGTCGACGCGCCATTAGTCAAAGCGAGCATCCGTATCTCACGGACCTCGATAGCTTGGTTGCCCAGCTCCCCTTAGGCCAGCGAGAGAATGTCGGCCTGAGAGACATTCCACTCGAAATGGTCGTCGGTACGGTTACCAAGGGCCGTCAGTCGGCCTTTTCATGCAACTTTATGCCCTTGCTGCCGTTTAGCACCGAGTTCGCTCGCAAGTGGTCCAACCTCTACGACATCCAGGTGACCGAGGGCTATCGCGATCCCGTCATCGTCACCGAGTTCATGCATCGGTTTTACGTCCAAGAGGGCAACAAGCGCGTCAGTGTCCTCAAATTCCTGGACGCCCCGACGGTTTCGGCCAAGGTCACCCGTCTCTACCCAGGCACATGGGATTCCGTCGAAAGCCGCCTGTACGGTGAGTTCTGCGCGTTTTGGCGCGTCTGCCCCCTATACGAGATCGACTTCTCGCGTGAGGGAAGCTACGAAACGCTCGCCAAGATGCTCGGTCAGAACGTTATCGAAAAATGGCCGCAGAAAAAGGTCGACTACCTGCGCCACACCTTCCTGCTCTTTAAGCGCGCCTACCTTCGCGCAGGCGGCGACCACCTGGACATTACGCCTGCCGACGCCATGCTCGTGTACCTCAATGTGTACAACCAGGACCGCCTGCTGGATACGCCGACGGA
>CATZIG010000097.1 GCA_958419975.1 uncultured Collinsella sp. | reverse complement strand
CGGACACACGTCGCCATCGCAATTTGAGGAGAACACGCTGTCCGAGGTCAAACGCGTCATCGCCGTGCTTTCCGGCAAGGGCGGTGTCGGCAAGTCGTTTGTCACCGGTGCCATCGCCACCGAGCTTGCCCGTCACGGCCACAAGGTCGGCGTCCTCGATGCCGACATCACCGGTCCCTCTATCCCCAAGATGTTCGGCATGAGCGGACGCCACGTCCATGCCCTTGGCAACCTCATGCTGCCCGAAATCTCCGAGCACGGCGTCAAGGTCATGAGCTCCAACCTTCTGCTCCAAAACGAGACCGACCCCGTCCTTTGGCGCGGTCCGGTCATCGCAGGCGCCATTAGGCAGTTCTGGAGCGAGACCTCGTGGGGCCCCATCGACTACCTGCTGGTCGACATGCCTCCGGGAACAGGCGACGTCGCGCTCACCGTCTTCCAGTCGCTGCCCGTCGACGGCATCGTCATCGTCACGAGCCCGCAGGACCTGGTCTCGATGATCGTCGCCAAGGCGGTCAACATGGCCGAGAAGATGAACGTCCCCATTCTGGGCATCGTCGAGAACATGAGCTATATCGAGTGCCCCGACTGCGGCAAGAAGATCGAGGTCTTTGGCAAAAGCAAGCTCCCCGAGGTCGCAGAGCGCTATAACCTCGACATCTTGGGCACGCTTCCCATTAATCCGGCACTCGCCGAGGCCTGCGATAAGGGCGAGGTTGAGACCGCGCTGCCCGATGGCATGTTGCCCAAGGCAGTCTCTGCCGTCGAGGCTATTACCCCGCACGAGACCGACGAGGCCTAAGTGAACACGAGCGCCTTCTATGACGTCCTGGTAATCGGCGGCGGGGCTTCAGGCCTCGCCGCCGCCATTACGGCCGCACGTGCTGGCAAAAGCGTCTGCATCGTTGAGCGCGATGTCGCCTGCGGCCTAAAGCTCCTTGCGACCGGTAACGGCCGCTGCAACCTCTCCAACGAATCGATTGATCCTCAGCGGTATAACCACCCCGCATTCGTCGAATCTGTCATGGGCCCCCAACCCGAACAAGAGCTTATGGGTTTCTTCTCCTCGCTGGGCATCATGACAACCTCCGAGGAAGGCCGGCTATACCCGCGCTCCCTTCGCGCAGAATCGGTGCGCGACGCGCTTCTCAACGTTTGCGACCGCCTAGGTATTACCTTAATCTGCGGAGCCAACGTTGCCTCGGCGCACAAAGCTTCCGAAGGCTGGACACTCCAAATAGACCGTCCAGCGCGGGCGCTCAAGGCAAAAAAGCACGACGACCGAAAAACGGAGCTCCGCTCGCTTCGGAAAGCGCTCGCCGATGTCCCTCGCAAGAACGAGGCCCTCGAGGCACATGCCGTAATTATCGCCACGGGTGGCAACCCCACCGGTATCGCCGATACGTTTAACCTCCCCCTCACTTCGCTGCGCCCCATCCTCTGCCCCGTATCGGCAACGGTCGTCGGCGATCGGGCGGCACTCAAGACGTTGGACGGCCTGCGCGTCCGCGCCCGCTTGACGCTCGCCCGCAATCATAATGAGCTCTGGCACGAAGACGGTGAAGTCCTGTTTCGAGCCTTCGGCATCTCGGGCGTCGCTGTCTTCAACCTCTCCCGTCGTATCCAGCGCGGTGATACGATCCTGCTCGACGTTTTCCCCGACCTCTCCAAAGACGAGCTGCTCGATATGCTCAACCGGCGCGTTGAGCTGCTCGGCGGCTTTTCGCCCCGCGATCCCCGTTGGCTCGACGGCATGCTCGCCCCGCAACTCTCCCGCGTCGTCTGCACGGCGTTCGAGCAGTGCCATCCAGGCTCCAACGATGTCATCCACCTGGTCTCGATCCTCAAGCACTTTAAGTTGCTCGTTGAGGGAACAGCCGAGGAGCGCTCGGCACAGGTCACGCGTGGTGGCGTATCTGTCGAGAGTATCTCAACACCCAGTCTACGCGCGCGCAGCGTTGTCGACGCCCCGCTTTACGTCTGCGGCGAAGCGCTCGACATCGACGCCGATTGCGGAGGCTTTAACCTTGCGTGGGCATGGCTCTCGGGCATTCGCGCTGCAAGCAGCCTGTAGCCGCGCAGTCTATAATCAAAAACGCATTCGGGCCGTCTGGGATACCGGACGGCCTCTTTCTTGCCTCTAAGGAGACCTCGATGATCGAAATCACCCAAGTCAACGCTTCGCTCGATGAAGCCGGCGATGAAAATGCCTGCCTCATTGTTGGCAAGCGAGTCGCCAAGCGCGTCCTACGTTGCAAAGACTCCGAGATCAAGTCCATCGAGCTCCACCGCAAGTCAATCGACGCTCGCAAAAAACGAGACGTCCATTTTATCCTGAGCTTTCGTGTTGAGCTGACCAGTCCCCACCTCGAGCGAGAAGCGGTCGACAGCGTTTCCGAACGTGACCGCTCGCTCGTACGCGCGATAGAAGACGATGAGCCTTCATTCCCCTCCCCCATTTCCGACGCATCCAAAGAGCGCCCCGTCGTTGTCGGCGCCGGATGCGCCGGCCTTTTCGCTGCGCTCACGCTCGCCGAAGCAGGTCTTAAGCCCTTGCTTATCGAGCGCGGCGACCCGGCATTTCGCCGCTCGCAGGCGATCGACCTCTTTCTAAAGGAGCGCATCCTCGACCCCGAGAGCAATATTCAGTTTGGTCTGGGCGGCGCGGGGACCTTCTCGGACGGCAAGCTCAATACGGGAACAAAAAATCCCGCCCATCGCCTTATCCTCGAAACCTTCGTCGAGGCGGGTGCGCCCCGCGATATTCTGTGGGATGCCAAGCCGCACATTGGCTCCGACATCCTTCCCAAGGTTGTCACCGCTATATCCCAGCGCACCGAGCAGCTCGGAGGTGTCGTCCGTTATCGAACGAAGCTCGTCGACATTCGCACCGACGCGTCTGGCGCCATCACCGGTATCGATGTCCAATCGTCCCAAGACGCCGCTTACGAGCCAATCGAAACAAAGCACCTCATCCTCGCCTGTGGGCATTCTGCTCGCGATATTTTTGAGCTCCTTAAGGACCACAACGTGGCCCTCACACAAAAGACCTTTGCCATGGGCGTTCGCATCGAGCATCCGCAGCGCGACATCGACCGAGCCCAATATGGAGCCTTGGCGGGACATCCTGCCCTCGGAGCAGCCCCCTACAAGCTCGTCGCCCATCTTCCCAACGGCCGCAGCGTGTTCTCGTTTTGCATGTGCCCCGGCGGGCAGGTTGTCGCCGCCTCTTCCGAGCAGGGCCACCTGTGCGTCAACGGCGCCAGCCTCAATGCCCGCGACGGACGCAACGCAAACGCCGCCCTGCTCGTTAACGTCACGCCTGAGGACCTTCCCAACGATGACCCGCTCGCCGGCATCGAGCTCCAGCGCGCCTGCGAGGCGGCCGCCTATCGCCTGGGCGGTTCCAACTGGAACGCACCGGCACAACTCGTCGGAGATTTCCTCGCAGGACGCGCCAGCAAGGCGCCCGGAAAGGTAAAGCCCACCTATCCGCTCGGTGTGACCTGGACGACAATTGACGAAGCCCTGCCGCAGCATATCGTCGAGTCGCTCCGCCTGGGACTTCCCCTACTCGGAAAAAAGCTACGAGGCTACGACCGTCCCGATGCCGTTCTTACCGGCGTGGAGACTCGTTCGAGCTCACCGGTCACTGTCACCCGAGACCGAACGTGCCATGCCGTGTCGACCCCGGGCCTCTACCCTTGTGGTGAGGGAGCTGGATATGCCGGCGGCATCATGAGCGCGGCCACCGACGGCATCCGTTGTGCCGAAGCCCTGATCGCGGACCTCTAACGCACGAATTCCAGCGCGCAAAAGACACAGGCCCCGAGCTCCACAGGGAACTCGGGGCCTGTTCGCTATTTCTTAAACCGTGCACCCTGGCGTTTTCTGCCCGATGCGAACGTGGAACCCTTGCGGGCCTGCGAGCGTAAGCGCTCGATCGTCTCGTCCTCAGACGCACCCTCGAGCATCGCCCGAATCTGAACGACGGCATCGCGCAGGCGCGCCGCCTCCTCAAAGTCCATAGCGGCAGAAGCGTTACGCATATCCTCTTCCATGGTTTCGACGATCCGCACAAGCTCGTCATGCGGCAGTTCTTCCAACTGCTCCGCAAGTGTCTGCTCGGGCGCCACCGTTTCCGGCACACCGCCCTCGCCCGACTCATCGGGCGTATAGAATGCGCCATGGCCAAGAGAGTCGCCCTTCGAGCGTCCCTTGGAGCCCACAGTTTTTTCGGCCTCGGCAATAAAACTTGAGATGTCGTTGATGGCCTTGCGCACTGTCTTGGGCACAATGCCATGTTCTTCGTTATATGCCATCTGAATCTCGCGACGGCGCTGCGTCTCCTCGATGGCCTCTTTCATCGAATCGGTCACAACGTCCGCATACATGATGACTTCGCCATCGGCGTTACGGGCCGCGCGGCCAATCGTCTGAATCAGCGAACGGCGGTTGCGCAAGAATCCTTCCTTATCGGCATCGAGAATTGCCACCAGTGAGACCTCGGGAAGATCCAAGCCCTCGCGAAGCAGGTTGATGCCAACGAGAACATCGATCTTGCCCTCGCGCAGCGTTCGCAGGATCTCGACACGGTCCATTGTCGCCGTATCAGAATGCATGTAATTGACCTTAATGCCCGCATCAAGCAGATGGTCGGTCAGGTCCTCGGCCATGCGCTTGGTCAACGTGGTCACCAGCACGCGCTCCTTGCGGGCAACGCGCTCGCGAATCTCGTCCTCAAGATCGTCAATCTGACCGCGAACCGGACGCACATCGATCTTGGGATCGAGCAGACCGGTCGGACGAATAATCTGCTCCACATCGTTTTGGCTCACCCGCAGCTCGTAGTCGCCCGGCGTGGCCGAAACATAGATAAACTGGGGGATCCTTGCCTCAAACTCATCGAAACGAAGCGGGCGGTTATCGAGCGCCGAGGGCAGGCGAAAACCGTGTTCCACCAGCGTCACCTTGCGCGAGCGGTCACCTTCGTGCATGCCGCGAATCTGCGGCACCGTCACATGGCTCTCATCGATGATGCAGAGCATATCCTTGGGAAAGTAATCGATTAGGGTAAACGGCGGCTCACCCGGCTTGCGACCGTCCAGATGACGCGAGTAGTTCTCGATGCCGTTGCAAAAGCCCATCGTCTCGAGCATCTCAAGATCATAATCGGTGCGCTGCTGCAGACGCTGCGCCTCGAGCAACTTGTCGGTCGCCTTGAGCTCCGCCACGCGCTTCTCGCACTCTTCGCTGATCGATTTCAGAGCCGCCTTGACCTTCGGCTTCTCGGTCACGTAGTGCGATGCCGGCCATACAGGGATCGTACTCACGAAGCATCTCACCGGTGACCTCATCGATCTCGGCAATCAGCTCGACCTCGTCGCCAAAGAACTCAAACCGCAACGGATGCTCGGCATAAGGCGGATACACGTCGACAACATCGCCGCGCACGCGGAACGTGCCGCGTGCCAGGTCATAGTCATTGCGATCATATTGAATGTCGATAAGTGCATGGATAAAGTCATCGCGCTCGAGCGGCACCTTCTTGTCGACGTTTGGAGCCAGACCTGCATAGTCCTCAGGAGAGCCAATGCCATAGATACACGAGACCGATGCGACAACGATCACATCGCGTCGAGAGAGCAGCGATGCGGTCGCCTGATGTCGCAGCATCTCAACCTCTTCGTTAATCGAGGAGTCTTTCTCGATATATGTATCGCTTTGCGGCACATACGCCTCGGGCTGATAGTAGTCGTAGTACGAGACGAAGTAGACCACAGCGTTGTTGGGAAAGAACTCTTTGAGCTCGCTCGCAAGCTGAGCGGCGAGCGTTTTATTCGGAGCCATGACCAGCGTCGGCTTTCCCAGGGCCTCAATAGTCTTTGCCATCGTGAAGGTCTTGCCCGAACCAGTCACGCCCAGCAAAACCTGATAGCGGTCTCCGTCCCTCACACCCTGCACAAGCGACTCAATGGCTTTAGGCTGAGAGCCTGCAGGGTCATAGGGAGACACGACCTTAAACGGCACGTCAGAGCCTTCAACGCCAAAGCGCTTAAGTTCACCACCAACGCGTTCTACTTCAAATTCCGCCATGGATACTCCTAACTCATATATCTGCAGTATACGCAGGCGGCAGGCATAGTCCTATACGAACCGATCGGGATAGAGGGTTTTGTAGCGAACCCAGGCATTATTGACACGAATCAGATACGCCTGCGTCTCGGGAAAGGTGATTGCATTATGAAGCGACGTACTCTGCTGCGCCCATCCGTCGACATTGCCCATGCCGGCGTTATAGGCGGCAATGGCACTGTCAGTCGACCCGTTAAAATACGCTAGAAGATACGAAAGATACGCACAGCCAAACTCGATATTCGTAGCCGGATCGTTAAGGTTGTCGGCCGAATACTCGCCACCGTCGACAAGGCCCTTGGCGATCATATCCTGGGCAGTCTCGGGCATCAGCTGCATCAATCCCTGAGCACCCTGATTCGACTCGGCCTCGGGATCCCAATTCGATTCCGACTTAATGACAGCGCACACCAGATACGGATCCAGATTATGCGAAATACTGGATTGCTTTACATACGCCTCGTAGTCAATCGGATACAGCGGCTTAAAGAAAGCGGCAGGAGCATATGAGTAAACGAATGAGATAAGGCCGAAGGCAAAAACGGCAGCCAGCGGTATAAGGCGATACCACGTAAGGAAACGTGTCTTAGGCATCGGCCTCCTCCTTATCCGCTACATCCCCGAACCCATGGCGCGAAAGCCATGCGTCCAGTTGTTCAAAGAGCGAGTTATCGTCTGCCGCATTGTCAATCACAGTTGTAGCGAGATTGCACAGCGCAGACTCTTCGGGCTGGCAAGCAGAACGGGCATCAAAATCAGATGGCTCCATGCCACGTTGAATAGCGCGCTCGCGACGAACTGACAAAGGGGCGCTGATGACCAAAATTTCATCAGCCAAGCCAAATGCATCCTCAAAACCAGTCGGAGCAGAAACCTCGACCGCCGCAAAAGGATAACGGGGAGATGAAACCGTACAACAAACCGGATCGAGAATCCTAAGCGAAAGCTGTTCAATCAGAATGGGATGCACGATGTCATTGAGCCGTGCGACCGAATCAGGAGAAGCGAAAGCTCGAGAAGCGAGGATGCCGCGGCGAATGCCGCCTTCCTCATCCAAAATGTCCCAACCGAATTCATCCGCGAGTGTATTGACGATATCAGAGCCCGGCACATACAGCGATTTTGCAAGCTCATCCAGATCGATAAGCATAGCGCCACGAGATTCGAAATAGCGGCAGGCAGTTGACTTACCCGAAGCAATATTGCCCAAGACAAATACGGTAAACATCAAGCCCTCCCTAACGCCAATGCGAGTAATTATCGCTCAAATACACTAGATGGACTCAAAATACAGCCAAACAGTAAGAGCACATACGGGGGAGCTAGGTCCCAAAGTACAACGTATATACAACGCAAAAAGGGGGAGGCCGCGAGGCCTCCCCC
>CATZIG010000096.1 GCA_958419975.1 uncultured Collinsella sp. | reverse complement strand
ATAGCCACCACGGTTGCCACCAAAGCCGCCGCGGCCGCCACGGTCGCCGCCACGGCCACCACGGTCGTCACGACCGCCGCGAGGACCGCGGTCCTCGTCCAGGCCCATGGCGACGAGCGGAGCGATAACCTTATCGAGAGCGGCCATCAGCTCGGTGGCCTCCTCGTAAGAAAGGTCGGGCAGGAGCTTCTCCTTCTTGTTGGCAAGCTCGACCAGGCCCTCAGCGGCATCCTCGGCAGCGAAGACGACGATCTTGCGCATATCGCCCTCGGCGTCGTCGATGCGGCCGACCAGATCGGCAGCCTCGGCCTCGGCCATCAGGCCATCGAGCTCACGGAGGCGCATGCCCAGCAGGTCGGACATTTCCTTCTGCTCCATCTTGGGCTTGAGGTCAAGAAGCTTGATGGCGCGCTCGATGTTCGCCATGCGCTCGGCCTTGGCCTCCTCCTCCTTGGAAATAGCAAAGCGACGGCTACGCAGCAGGCGGGCGGCCTTCTGCATCTTGTCCATCAGCTCTTCGTCATCGTAATCAACGGCGGCCTCGACAACCTCGGCCTCCTCCTCGGCGGAAACCTCGTCAGCAGCCTCAACCTCGGCAGCTTCGGTCTCCACGGTCTCGACTGCCTCAACCTCAGCAGCCATGGTCTCGTTCTCGGTCTCGTTCATGATCTCTTCGTTCTCAGACATGAGACTCCTTCTTGGCCCTCTCGGGCATCATCGCCCCATTCGCGGGGCCCGTCGCGCACTCTTTGCGCTTAAAACATTCATGCCTCTCGGCAAAACGTCCATTAGTTTATGGTGTCGCCCGCTAATCTAGCTGCAGAATCTATGTGCACACATTAATGCGACATGTGCGACTCGCGGCGAGCGTACACAACCGATACCACAAATCCGACCAAGGCAATTACAGCCGCCACACGCACGGCTGTCGCAAATCCAATCGCCTGGGCAACGTCGGTCGCAACGCCAGCGGCGCCGGCAGTCGCCGCAGAACTCGAAAGCAGACCGATAAACAGCGACGGGCCAAACGATGCGGCAATCATGTTCCACGTGTTGAGCAATGCTGTTCCGTGAGGATGCTCAGCGGCAGGCAGCGTCTCCAAGCCGGCCGTTTGCGAGGGGCTCAGCACCAAACCGACTCCGGCATACACCACAACGGTCAGCGCCACGACGACGCCGATGTCCATGCTTGCCGCCGTCATCGAGATGGCAGTCTGTCCCACGGCAATCAGGGCAAAGCCGACCGGCAGCAGCGGCCATGCCCCGCGGGCGTCCATCACACGTCCGCCCACAATCGAGGTCACGGCGTTGCAGGCAATCGCAGGCAAAATGAGCAAGCCCGCAACAAGTGCGGTCATGCCGTATGCGCCCTCAAAATAGAGCGGCAACAAAACGCTCATCGAGAATGTCGTCATCATCGACACCACCACAAGCAGACACGCAGGCCAAAAACGAACGCTCGCCATGGGACGCACGTTAAGCACCGGATGCTCGAGCTTGAGTTGGCGGGCTGCAAACAGGCCGAGCAGCACAATGGCGGCGAAGAGCGTCACGATGCCGGCAATCAGATTGGTCGAGAACTCGCCTACGGAATACACAAATGCCGTAATGCCGGCGGCGAGTAAAACAACCGACAGAATATCAAGCGTGGTGTTCGAACGCTCTCCGACATTCTGAACAAGCTTTACGCCCGCCGCAGCGACCACAATGCCGCCCACCAGCGGCACCACGAACACCGCCCTCCAGCCAAACAACGTGCACATGAGACCGCTGATCACGGGTCCAAACGCCGGCCCTAGCGTAATGCAGGCACCACCCAGGCTCAGATACAGACCGAGCTTCTCGCGCGGAGCGCAAGACAGCACCACGTTCATCATGAGCGGAAACAAGATGCCCGATCCCGCAGCCTGCAAAATACGACTTGGCAGCAAAACGCTAAACGACGGAGCGATCAGACACAGGACTTCGCCGGCGACCATACATCCGCATGCGAAAAACAACAGCTTGCGCGTCGAGAAACGGGCGGACAGGAAGGCCATGATGGCCGTAAAGATCGACGTCACAATCATGTAGCCCGAGACGAGCCACTGCGCCGTGGTGGCACTCACCGAAAAGGCCGCCATAATGTCGTGCAACGCCACGTTAATGATGTTCTCGTTAAACGCGGCAACAAAGGCCGCAATATACATAACGACGAGAATCGCCGCAGTGGCCGATGGCGTTGCTTGAACTTGTTGCTGAGATTTGCTCCCCATGCATTTCCTTCCTCTTGGAACGACAGTCGCATCGCCCCAGAGGAACAGTCCAGGGCGAAAAATGAGCCCTAGACTTACGCCAAACGCCGTACACGACGAATCTGGCAACATGGTCCAACGTCGAAAGATTGTAACGCGGACGCACAGCTTTCCTTCCGCGCTATTATTAAAAGTCCACGAAAGCATAAGACATGAGGAGCCCGCCATGATTAAGCCCATCATGAAATCCGAGTTCTTTTTGCGCCTGCCTTCCGAAGACGCGGGACCCGACGATGCCGCGACCGGGCAGGACCTCCTGGATACACTCCACGAGCATGAGCACGAGTGCGTGGGGCTCGCCGCCAACATGATCGGTGTGCGCAAGCGCATCATCTGCGTAAAGGATGGCAACAGGACACTCCTGATGTACAACCCTCAAATTCTTGAGCAGGTCAATGCCTATCAGACGAGCGAAGCATGCCTCTCGCTGATCGGCGAGCGCCCCTGTACCCGCTATCGCCGCATTAAGGTTGAGTATTTGGACGAGAACTTCGTCCACCGCATCAAAAACTTCTCGGGCTACACCGCCGAAATCATCCAACACGAAATCGATCACTGCAACGGCGTCGTTATTTAGTTCCGCCGTTCTACCGAACGGCGGACCGCTTGACGCTGCGCGAGCCGCATTCACGCCAATCTGACGTTCAATTTCGAGGGCGCGACCAGAAGGTCAGCGCCCTCTCATTTCACGTCACCTTGGCGCAAATGCGGCTCGCTCGCTGTCGTATGTCTATCCTGCGACGCCTCGATTCTTGCGGCGGCAGATACCTAATCCCCTACGCCTGACGGTAATGGTCAAAGAAGTCGGCGAGGTCTTCGAGCGACTCTTTGAGCACTTCCATGCGCGGCAGATACACGATGCGGAAGTGGTCGGGCTCGGCCCAGTTAAAGCCGCCGCCGCGCGTGATCAGGATCTTCTTCTCGTGCAGCAGGTCGAGAGCGAACTGCTCGTCATCGGTGATGTTGAACTTCTTCACATCCATCTTGGGGAAGATGTAGAACGCCGCGCGCGGCTTGACCACCGAGATGCCGTCGATCTTGTTGAGCGCCTCATACACAAAGTTGCGCTGCTCGTAGACACGGCCGCCGGGACGGATGTAGTCGTTAACCGACTGATGGCCGCCGAGCGCCGTCTGGACGATCGACTGAGCCGGCACGTTGGAGCACAGGCGCATGTTGGAGAGCATGTTGATGCCCATGATGAAGTCGCTCATGCAGCGCTGGTTGCCCGAAAGCACCATCCAGCCAATACGGTAGCCCGCGATCATATGCGACTTGGACAGACCGCTAAAGGTAACGCAGGGCAGATCGGGGGCGAGCGAGGCAATCGAGACGTGCTCGTAGCCGTCCATGCACAGGCGGTCGTAGATCTCATCGGCAAAGATCATCAGCTGGTGCCTGCGCGCAACCTCAACGATGCCCTCGAGTACCTCGCGCGGGTAGACCGAGCCCGTGGGGTTGTTGGGGTTGATGATGACGAGGGCCTTGGTCGCGCTCGTGATCTTGGACTCCATATCCTCCAGGTCGGGATACCAATCCGCCTGCTCATCGCACAGATAGTGCACGGGATGACCGCCGGCAAGGGTCGCGCACGCCGTCCAGAGCGGATAGTCGGGGCTGGGGATCAGAATCTCGTCGCCATTGTCGAGCAGCGCGTTCATCGAAAGCTGAATGAGTTCGGACACGCCGTTGCCCGTGTAGATGTGCTCCATCTGAACATTGGGCAGGCCTTTGATCTGCGAATACTGCATGATCGCCTTGCGCGCAGAAAACAGGCCGCGCGAGTTGGAATAGCCTTCGCAGTCGGGCAGCTGCTGGCGCATATCCTTAATGACCTCATCGGGCGTGCGGAAACCGAAGGGCGCCGGATTGCCGATATTGAGCTTGAGGATGCGCTCGCCCTCGTCCTCCATGCGGGCAGCCTCGTCGACGACGGGACCGCGCACGTCATACAGGACGTTATCAAGCTTGGTGGATTTAGAAAAAGTACGCATGGTGGTGCTCCTTGGAATTTGAGCTGAGGGATGGGGTTCGGGCTTGGAATCGTTGCGAGGCGATGATGTCTCGCCTTGATCGGCGTCACCGGCAAGCAGCCAGGAAACATCGACCTCCAAAATGCGGGCGAGCAGCTCTGCCACATCGCGCCGCGGAATCGTCTTGCCACTCACATATTGGCTCATCTGACTCTTGCCGAGTTTTTTGCCGAGCATCTCCGATGCGCGGATTACGTCCGACTGGCGAACGTCGCGATCGGACATGGTCTGTCGCAGGCGATCGCTAAACGTCTCTTGGGCCACAGGAACCTCCTTGCTGGCAAAGTTCAATTTATAGAACACGAATTGAACCAAGGTTCAATTTAGCAAGCAGTATAGCGCGGCGCATTATCTGGAAGTTCAATTTCACAAGAAAATGTACCGAACCCCGAGAATCGTCCCGAGGTGGACAACGGGCACGCGCTTTTAGAGATATTCGAGGAAACGAGCCGCCGCGAGCGAAACGTCGGCGGTGCGGTATATGGCGTTGATCTGCCGATGAGGATGTCCCTCGAGCGGGCGCACGGCAACATCGAACTGGCAGCGGCGCAAGATGAGCGCGGGAAGAATGCTCACGCCCAGGTCGTCCTCGACCATGGTCATAATCGCATAGTCATCCCAGGTCGACAGCTTGGAGCGCACCGTCAGCCCCGCCCGACGGAACAGCGGCGTAATCTCGTCGTCGCTACCGCGTTCCAGCAGAATAAACTGCTCGTTGGCCAAATCGGCAAGGGAAACGACCTCCGCGGTGGCAAGCGAGGAGCCCGCTGGCACCACGGCCATCAGCTCGTCTTGTACCAACGGCCGCGACGCCATGCCGGCGCCGCGTGGCTCGCGCGGAATAAAGCCCAGGTCGCAGCGGCCCTCCGCCACCCATTGCTCAATCTCGGAGTAATCACCCATCAGCAGCTCGTAATCGACATCCGGGTAATCGGCGCGAAACCGCGCGATCACCGGCGGCAGTACATGGGTCGCCACGCTCGAAAACGTACCGATACAGACCTTGCCACGCATGAGCCCTCGCATCTCGTCCACACGTCGCTGCAGGCGGCCAAACTCTTCGCATAACGCCTCGACTGCCGGCATGACCTGCCGCCCGTCGGCAGAAAGCACCACGCCCTCGCGGCTGCGATCAAGCACCTTAAAACCCCAGTCTGCCTCAAGGTCGCCCACCATGCGGCTCACGCCCGACTGCGAATAGCTCAGCCGCTCTGCAGCACGCGTAAAGCTGCCGGCACGCACCGTCTCGAGCAGCACTTGCATCTTTTGAATATTCGTTTCCACGGCACCCCTCCACCTTTGCATGAGTTTTTGTCATGTTATCCATGCATTATATTCGCTTTTCTTCTAAGGCCAGTTCACCCATAGTGAACATGCTCGGATATAGAGGGGGATGTCAGCGCATGAACAACGGACTGTTTACGTACTTAGCAGCATTGCTATTGTTTGGCTCTAACGGCATCATCGCCGCCGCCATCGCGCTGCCGAGCTCCGATATCGTGCTCCTGCGCACGTTTTTGGGCGCCCTCTCGCTTGTCACCATCCTCGCCATCACCCAACACCATAAACTGCAGGCGCCATCTCGTCCCCGCGAAGCCGCAGCACTCCTTCTCTCGGGAGCCGCGCTGGGTGCCAGCTGGATTTTTCTGTTCCGTGCCTACCAGACGATCGGCGTCGGCGTATCCTCGCTGCTGTACTACTGCGGCCCCATCATCGTTATGGCCCTCTCCCCGCTCATTTTTGGCGAGAAGCTGACCGGCGGCAAAATCGCCGGCTTCATAGCTGTCGCCTGCGGCGCCTTCCTCATCGCGGCCCAAGGCCTCGGCGGCAATATGCCCATCGCAGGCATCGTGTGCGGCATCGCCTCGGCCTTCTGCTATGCATTGATGGTCATCGCCAGCAAGGGTGCGCCACATATCGAAGGTCTCGAGAACTCCACGCTCCAGGTGAGCGCCGCCTTTGTGACCGCGCTGGTCCTTACGCTCTTCACGCAAGGTGCCCCCTCGTTCCTCTCCCCCAGCATTGCCGCCGGCATCGATTGGCGCGCCGTCGCTATGCTCGGCGTCGTCAACACCGGCATCGGTTGCCTGCTTTATTTTAGTGCCGTCGCCAAGCTGCCCGTCCAGACCGTCGCGGTCGTCGGCTACCTCGAGCCGCTTTCGGCCGTCGTGTTTTCCGCCATCCTTTTAGGTGAAGCCATAACACCGGTCCGCCTGATGGGTGCCACACTTATCATCGGCGGCGCGATTTTTTGCGAACTCGCCGGCAAACGCACAAACGCCAAGGCCGGCATCGCCCAGACAGCACGTGCTTAATAGCCCCTGCTCTGAAATACTACCTGCGTATATGAATAATCCCCAGATGGGGATTATTGTCTAAAACACCCCGATGTGCCAAACTGCTCTTGTATGTATAAAGATGGCATAAAGGTCTACTGCTCGTGGCAGAGGCCAGATGTCCAAGGGAGTCCACGTGGCACACAACAAGCCGGAGGCAAGCCTCCAAGACCAGCGTAGTCAAGGCGGGCATGGAGCCATTCCCCTCTCCGCTGGCATGCTGCTCGTAACGCTCGGCGTCGTCTACGGTGACATCGGCACGAGCCCCATGTACACCATGAAATCAATCGTCGCCAACAACGGCGGCATCGGCACCGTCAGCGAGGACATGATTCTGGGCGCGCTTTCGCTCGTCATCTGGACCATGACACTCGTGACCACGGTCAAGTACGTTGTAATCGCCATGAAGGCCGACAACCATAACGAAGGCGGCATCTTCGCCCTGTTCAGTCTCGTGCGCAAGGTGGCACCGTGGCTGATTCTCCCCGCTATGATCGGCGGCGCGGCGCTGCTCGCCGACGGCATCCTCACCCCCGCGGTCACGGTCACCACAGCCATTGAGGGCCTGCGCACCATCGAGTGGGGCCACGCGCTATTGGGTGACGGGCAAACCAACGTCATCATTATTACCATCATCATTATCTGCGGCCTATTTGCCATGCAGCGCGCCGGCACCTCGTCAATCGGTAAGCTGTTCGGCCCGCTCATGACGCTGTGGTTCCTGTTCCTGGCAGGCGCCGGCCTGTTCAACATGCTCGGCAACCTGTCCATCCTGCGCGCGCTCAACCCCATCCGCGGCATCATGTTCCTGTTCTCGCCCATCAACCACTCGGGCATCATGGTGCTCGGCTTTGTCTTCCTATCGACAACCGGTGCCGAGGCGCTCTATTCGGACAT
>CATZIG010000095.1 GCA_958419975.1 uncultured Collinsella sp. | reverse complement strand
CGATACATCCCATTGCGTCTCTCGGTATAGATGCTTGTCTTCCATGTTCGCCTCCCCACAGGCACGCTCGTTGGCCCAATCGTACCCATTCAGGCTATACTTGAGCCCATTACATAAACGGGGAGCTTGCAGGACAAGACGGCAGGCTGAGATTGGGCGCGCCCGCCCTGACCCGCAAACCTGATATGGGTAATGCCAACGAAGGGAGCCGTGCTTATGAGCACACAGACCGAGCCCACGCTCGTCACGCAAATCGACTTCGCCCGCGCCGGACAGATCACACCGCAGATGAAGGAGGTCGCCGAGCGCGAGCATCGCGACCCCGAGTACATCCGCGAACGCGTGGCCGACGGCCGCATCGCCATCCCCGCCAACATCGTGCACATCAAAAAGGGCATGCGCGCCTTTGGCGTCGGCGAGGGCCTGTCCACCAAGGTCAACGTGAACCTGGGCATCTCGGGCGACAAGGCCGACGCCGCCGAGGAATGGAAGAAGGTCAAGATCGCCGAGGACTTTGGCGCCGACGCCATCATGGACCTCTCCAACTCGGGCAAGACACGCCAGTTCCGCCAGCAGCTCATCGACGAGACGCCGCTCATGGTGGGCACCGTCCCCATGTACGACGCCATCGGCTACATGGAAAAGCCGCTGGTCAAGCTTACCAAGGACGACCTGCTCGAGGTCGTGCGCGCACACGCCGAGGACGGCGTGGACTTTATGACCATCCACTGCGGCATCAATAAATCGGTCATCAAAACTTTCAAGGAGACCGGCCGCCTTATGAACATCGTCAGCCGCGGCGGCTCGCTGCTGTTTGGATGGATGGAGGTCACCGGCAACGAGAATCCGTTCTACGAGTTCTACGACGAGGTGCTCGAAATCTGCCACGAGTACGACGTGACCATCTCGCTCGGCGACTCCTGCCGCCCGGGCTGTCTCTACGATTCCAACGACGCCACCGAGACCGCCGAGATGATTGAGCTCGGCAAGTTGTGCAAGCGCGCCTGGGCCGCCGGCGTCCAGGTTATGCTCGAGGGACCGGGCCACATGGCGCTCGACGAGATCGCCGCCAATATGAAGCTGCAGAAGCGCCTGTGCCACAACGCCCCGTTCTATGTGCTCGGGCCGCTGGTGACCGATATCGGCGTGGGTTACGACCACATCACCGCAGCCATCGGCGGCGCTATCTCCGCCAGCTCCGGTGCCGACTTCCTGTGCTACGTGACACCGGCCGAGCACCTATGCCTGCCTAACGCCCAGGATGTGCTCGACGGCCTCATGGCCACCAAGATCGCCGCACACGCCGCCGACATCGCCAAAAAGGTGCCCCACGCCCGCGACATGGACGACAAGATGGGCCAGGCACGCCGCAAGCTCGACTGGGATGCCATGTGGGAATGTGCGCTCGACCCAGTTACAGGCAAGAAGCGCTACGAGGAGTCCCCCGCCGCCACCGAGGGCACCTGCACCATGTGCGGCAAGATGTGCGCCGTCCGCACCGTCAACAAGATCTTCGAGGGCACCACGATCGACCTTGGCATGGAGGACTAGCCCTGTCGCCGCGGCCGCTTCTGGCGGCGAGCTGGTGCCTATCAATTGTTGACGTGTGAACATTTGCTTGCATTTGCGTAAAGATTGCATCGCCCGCCCGGGTTCGACATAGAGTCGGCCCGGGCATCTTTATAATGCTGGCTTATAGACCCATTTGATTCCGACCGAACAAGGGAGCGAACATGGATCGTAGTAAGGTACCTGCCGTCCTGTCCATCGCGGGATCCGATTCCAGCGGCGGCGCCGGCATTCAGGCTGACATCAAGACCATCACGGCGCACCGCCTGTATGCCGAGACGGCCATCACCGCCATCACAGCGCAAAACACACTGGGCGTTACCGCCGTGCAGGACATCTCGCCAGATATCGTAGCCGCGCAAATTGACGCCGTTTTTGACGATATCCGCCCGAGCGCCGTCAAGATCGGCATGGTTTCTTCTGTCGAGATTATCGATGTTATCGCCGACCGCCTGAGCGCCTGGAACGCGACAAACGTGGTAGTCGACCCCGTCATGGTAGCCACCTCGGGCGCACGGCTGATTGCCGAAGATGCCGCCGAGGCGCTCACCCGCCGCCTGTTCCCGCTAGCGACGGTTATCACGCCCAATATTCCCGAGGCCATGGCCCTGCTCGACTACGAGGTCGACTCCGAGCGCACGCAGCAAAATGCTGCCATGCTCCTCACCCGCCGCTTTGGTTGCGCATCCCTCGTTAAGGGTGGACATCTTGTCAACGAGGCCAACGATGTACTGGCCGAACCCGCGCCACTCGATGACGAGGGCAACCATCTGGGAGATCCACTCACCACGTGGTTCCGCCACAAGCGCATCGAGACCGACAACACACACGGCACCGGATGCACGCTCTCGTCCGCCATCGCCTGCGCGCTGGCTCAGGGCATGGATCTTGCCGACGCCGTCAACGCCGGCAAGGCCTACCTAACGGGCGCTCTGGCCGCCGGCCTGGACATGGGCAAAGGCTCTGGCCCCGTCAACCACATGTGGCAATATTAAGATTCGCAGCCCAAAACCACCGCAAAGGACACCTTTGTGGTGGTTCCCATAAACATCTCGATCCGTAACAGTTAGAGTCCATTTTTCGGCCCACCTGTTACAAATCGAGACATCCAAATTCCGCTGAGAAGATAATCTCGATCTGTAACAGTAACTCGGCAAAATCGACCCTAGATGTTACAGATCGAGACAAACGACCGATATCGACCTAAATAATCTTAATCTGTAACATCTAGCCCGTTTTCGGCCTTACAACTGTTACAGATCAAAACAAACCAACGAAACAAGCCGTCGCAAGGGGAACTACTGTACTGCTTTGGGTCGCGCTACTCACCAAGCATCTCTTGGAGCTTGGCTGCCACGGCGTGGCCCAGGCTCTCGTGGCTTTCGGGCATCATGTGCAGATAATCGATATCGCCCGGCTCGGCAAAATCAGCGGCATTCAAAAAGTCGCAGCCAAACTGTTTAGCAGCATACGCATAGTATTCGGCAAAATGCTCCGAGGCCTCGACGGAGCGCTCGTCAAAGTCGGTCATGTACACATCGGCGATCTGCGGTTTAATCTTGATAGGCGCCATCAGCAGAATACGCGGGCAGGGCGCGGCTTCGGTCCAGGGAAACGCGCGGACGGTGCGAATCAGCGCCATGGCACCGTCAGCGATATCGGCAGCCCCCACGCTAAAGACCGTCTTGCAGTCGTTGGTGCCCAGCATAATCACGATCGCATCCAGCGGCTTATGAGCCTCGAGCAGCATCGGCAACGCGCGGATGCCGTTGAGATTAGTGTCCAGATGGCACATGTCGTCGCGTACCGTCGTGCGGCCGTTGAGGCCTTCCTCAATCACGTGCCAGCCCTCGCCCAGGTCTCGCTGGGCCACGCCGCACCAGCGCACATCGTACGCATAGCGTACCGCGGTGCCGTCGCGCATGCCCGCCGGATCATAGCCATAGGTATTGCTGTCACCAAAGCACAGAACGTTTTTCATCGTAAGCCTCTCCTTTAGTAAAAAGCCGACGGGAGCAGCCCTCCCGCCGGCTCGACCTATCTGTCGGCCCGTACCGATTACAGGTACTTGCGCCAATCGTCATCGTCCTCATCGTCCTCGGCGGCAGCCTGGGCCTGCTCGGCGGCGCGAGCAGCCGCAGCGCGTGCGGCAACCTGGGCATAGGACTCCTCGTTGCGCTCGGGGAAGTTTGCCAGCACGTGCTCGAACTTGGCAAAATCCTCATCCCATCGCGTAGAAGGCACGGCAAAGAACACCTGCTTGACCTTAAAGTCGCCCGATGCGAGCTCCTTGCGGAAGAGCTCGGCCGCGGCCTCGGCGTCAAAGCCGTTGTTGTCGCAACCCCAAGCACCCAGTACGAGCTTCTCGCGACCCAGCTCGTCGCAGATGGCAAGCACAAAGCGGATGCGATCGCGCAGAGCGTCAAGCAAGGCATCGTCGCTCACGCGATACTCCTGGCGAGCGCGCTTGGCGTTGGGCGCGGCGGCCACGATCACGTCGGCATACGCATGCACGTGGTTGCGGTCGAAGCGCACCGCAGGCACCACCAGCGCACGGTTGCGGTAAAGCTCGCAGTTGATGTTGCGGCGACGGTTCTCGCCGTACCATTTGCGCTGTTTATCGAGCACGTTGTACAGGTACGAATCGGCACAGAGCGTGGCCTCCTGACCCAGATAGCCCTGGATGTAGCCGCCGCCCGGGTTGGTGAACGAGGCAAAGGCGAGCACGGCCATGTCGCAGAATTGCGCGTAGCCTCGGCCGTTATCCAGAATGGCCTGCGTGGCAGAGGCGTCGAGCACGGTGACCTCGGGCAGGACCGGAGCGGGCTCCTCGGCGGCAGGCGCGGACTCGGTCTCCGTGGCCTCCTCTGCGGGTGCAGGCTCGGCCGTAACCTCGGTCTCGGCGGACGCAACCTCAGCGGTCTCGGCCTCGGCGGCCTCAGACTCCTCGGCAACCTGTTCCTCGACAGCGTCGGCCGCTTGGGCCTTGGCCTTCATCGCCGCGACAAAACCGGCAGGCATACCATCGAACTCGCACACACCGGCAAGCGAACGCTCGATATCCTTGGCGCACGCTTCGGACACAGTTGCCACGTGACGCTCGGCGGCCTTGGCACGGGCCTCGCGCTTGGGATTGGGCTGACCCGCTCGGTTGGACCTGCGGTTACGGTTCCTGTTGTCGACGTCTGCCATAAGTGGTCACCTTTCTCGGTCTCTGCCGCCATCGGCTTTTCCCATCCATGATACCCCGCCGCGTACAAAAAAGACGGCCCCGAAGGACCGCCTTTCGCATCGTTTTACCGTGTCCGGCAGGAAGCGTCGCAATGCCGCGCTTTAATCGCGACGGCCGAGGATGTTCAAAATGCGCAGGAACACGTTGATAATATCCACGAACAGGTTAGAGGCCATAAGCACGGCGTTGGGCAGTGTGGGCGGCACCGTCGTGGCAACATAGGTGTCATAGCCAATAAACCCGGCGAACACCACGATCACGATCAGGTCGGTGATGGACTGCGAAACGCCCATGAACATCAGCACGACCTCAACCAGAATCGTGGCGAGCAGAATGCCAAAGCCGATGCCATATACGCGCTGGAAAAACTTGGGGAACGTCACGCCCAAGGCGCCAAAGACAAAGGTGATGGCAGCGGTGGCGATAAAGGCGGTGTTGATGGTGGGCAGGTCATAGTTGGCAAGGCCAAACGACGCGGTCAGGCCAAAGGTGCTCGCAAAGATCACGTAACCCACGAGCGACAGGCCCACGGACTGTTTGCTGGCAGCAGCCGACATCATGACGATGCCGACAATAGTCAGGATAAACGAGCCAAAGACCAGTGGCAGGGCGGCGCCGCTCATCATCATGCGGGCAAACGCCATGGTGCTCGTAAAGTAAGCACCAGCGCCCATGGCACAAAAGCCCAAGAAGATGAGGGCAGACATGGAAAGATTGTACGCACGCGGCGACATCTCCTTGGCACGGCTTGCGCCAGTTTCGATGGGGCCGTTCTGATAGCCCTGGATATCGTTCATACTTCGTCCTTTCACAAAGCGCCGTGAAAGACGGCGCAGCAGATGACAAGATTCCTGTCATTGTACCCGAATGCCGTACGTCCTTACCTACGGCGCTCGCCCTCGAGCGTGCGATCAAAGGCCCAGACCCACCAACGCATCACGTGTGCCTGCGAGCCGTCCGCCCGCTCGCGCGTCTGGTCCTCCAGATACAACTCGGTCGCGTGCCCGCCAAAACGCACCTTATAGGTCGCCGTACGGATGCCGTGGACCGTCAGGCCAAACCCGGTGGTCGAGATAATTTCATCGATTGTAAAACAACGTCCGTCGACCCAGCAGACGGTGACCGGCACGACTTGTCCGCCCGCGAGGATGCGAGCCACGACGTCCACATACTGCTTGTGTACGCGCCGAGTTTTGCCGTCTGTCTGTCGATATTCCATGCCTCCTATTATCGAACGCATGTTTGCATGTTGTAAAGCGAACAGACTGTGGTTTTGGGGTGTCGTAGTAATCGCACGTGTCCGCATGGCGTGTTAGCAAAAAGAACACCCGCGGTCAACAGGGCTAATATTCAATTTTAGTGCCAAAAAGTTCACTTCTCCCATCAGAACTCGGTAAAGAGACCCGCAGGAGGTGATACGATTTATCATGTTTTTGTAACGTGTCTGCAAACTTCGAGAAAGCCCATATATGGACGTAACGTTCTCAACCTTCCTCGGCCAAATTGTGTCGAACCCAGTCCTTGCCGTCACCGTGATCCTCGCGTTGGGCGCCATCTTCGTCAATGGATGGACCGACGCGCCCAACGCCATCGCGACCTGCGTCACTACGCGTTGCATGCCCGCCCGCGCCGCCATTCTCATGAGCGCCGCATTCAACTTCCTCGGCGTGCTCATCATGACGCACTTTAACGCGAGCGTCGCCAACACCATCTCACATATCGTCGACTTTGGCGGAAACAGCACCATGGCGCTCGCCTGCCTATGCGCGGCGCTGTTCTCCATCGTCGTCTACGGTGCCACGGCGTCGCGTTTTGGCATCCCCACCTCGCAAAGCCACAGCCTTATCGCCGGCCTGACCGGTGCCGCCATCGCCCTCGGCGGTGCGAGCAGCGTCAACGTCCACGAGTGGATGAAGGTCATCTACGGCCTGGCGCTCTCCATCGGCCTGGGCTTTGTCATGGGCTGGGTCCTGTGCAAGCTCGTCTCGATTCTTTTCGTCGCCGCCAACAGGCGACGTGCCAATGTCTTCTTTAAATACGCTCAGATCGCGAGCGCTGCGGCCATGAGCTTTATGCACGGCGCGCAGGATGGACAGAAGTTCATCGGCGTGCTCTTTTTAGGCGTGGCCTTTGCCAGCGGCCAGACGAGCGTCGGCGATGCAGGCATCCCCATCTGGATTATGCTGCTGTGCTCGGCCACTATGGGCATCGGCACCAGCGTGGGCGGCGAGCGCATCATCAAGTCCGTCGGCCAGAGCATGGTTAAGCTCGAGAAGTATCAGGGCTTCTCTGCCGACCTCGCGGGTGCCGCGAACCTGCTGCTTGCCACCCTTACCGGCATCCCTGTGTCCTCCACGCACATCAAGACCTGCGCCATCATGGGCGTCGGTGCCGTCAAGCGCCTCTCGGCCATCAACTTCGGCGTCGTCAAGGACATGATGTTCACCTGGTTCTTCACCTTCCCCGCCTGCGGACTCATCAGCTTTGTCATGGCCAAGCTGTTCATGATGTTCCTCTAGTCAAACCGAACGTCCATCCGGACTGCATTACCTCGCCCACCCGTCTTCGCCTCGAAAGGACCCACCCATGGCAAAGAAACCCGATTCGTTCTACTTTGACAACTACGTCGCTTGCGCCGACCTCGCCGTCCAGGCCGCAGAGCTACTCACCAAGATTTTTGAGAACTTTGACCCCGCGCAGATCCACGACATGCTCGATAAGATGCATGCGATTGAGCATGCGGCAGACAAGAAGCACCACGAGCTCGAAGACG
>CATZIG010000094.1 GCA_958419975.1 uncultured Collinsella sp. | reverse complement strand
GACCCCGATGAGGCGGTTGACATCGCCCTGGGCGGGCTGATGTGGGACGAGCGTGTCTGCCGTGATAGCCAAAATAGGACGGGGCTAAAAAGACTGGTCTGAAACGTTTGATACCAGTCTTTTTAGCCCCGTCCCAAATGAACTGCTTCTAAGTTGTGGTGGAATAGGGATTGATTTGCGGATGATAAGCCAAAAACAGTCCCTATTCCACCGCAAGTGGTATAGGTAGCCCTAATTGGCGGGTTGGTAGCAGGGGCAGTAGCTGATGGCGATGGCGTCGACGCCTACATGGGTGGCGATGGTGCAGCCGATGGGGCCGGTGCCGGCGTCTACATAGTCTTGGCCTGCGAGTGCTTGGCTGACGAGCTCCTGCTCCTCGGCGGCGCCGGTCGTGAGCACGCGCACGCTGGAGCCCGGATGCTCGGCCAAAAACGCGAGGCAGTCTGCCATGGTGTTGGCGACGATGCGCTTGGCGCCGCGGCCCTTTTTGATGGCCTTGATCTCGCCCGATTTCCACTTCGGCGAAACGGCCAGGCGAATGTTGAGCATCTGCGTGAGCTGGCCGGCGAGCTTGGGCGCGCGGCCGTTCTTAACGAGGTTCTCGAGCGTGCGGGGAATCAGCAACAGGTGGGCGTCGGGCAGCGTCGCGCGGATCTGCGCCTCGGTCTCGTCCAGGCTGCGGCCGTCCTCGCGCATGGCCAGCGCGTACTCCACCAGCAGGCCCTCGGCACCCGAGCCGGTGCGCGAGTCGATGCAGCGCACGTCGAGTTCGTGCGTTTCGGCCGTCAGGCTGGCGTTGGCATAGCAGGCGGACCACTCGCTGCACAGTGAGATAAAGATGGCGCTATCATGGCCGTCGGCGAGCACGCGGTCAAAGAGTGCCTTGAACTCGCCGGCGCTCGGCTGCGAGGTGTGCGGCAGTTGCTCGGAGCCGGCCATGCGCGCGACGTACTCCTGGGCGGTAATCTGTACCTGGTCGAGCAGGTCCTCGCCCTCGATAATCACATGCAGTGGAATCACGTAAATGCCGAGCTCTTGAGCGCGGGCGGGGGAGATGTCCGACGTGGAGTCGGTTATGATGGCAAAAGACATAATTGCACCTTTCGTTGGGGCGCTTTCGCGCCGCCTTCTGAGAGCAAAGTGCGACAAGTATAGTGGAGTTGCTCTACATTGCTAGGTTCAATTGTTGAATAGTCAACAGTTTGAAGTGTTGGTGTGGAAATCATCAACTGGGGAAGAGGAGTGCCGATGGCGGCATTACAGCTATGCGAGCGGCCGGTTGTGCTGTTCGATTTTGACGGCACGGTGGCCGATACGGGCCGGGCGGTGATGACCTCGACGCGCAAGACGTTGGCCGCGCGCGGGTTTTCGGAGGCGCAGATGGGTGACCTGCGCCGCATGATCGGGCCGCCCCTGTGGAAGAGCTTTCACGACTTTTATGGATTCTCGCGCGAGGAGTCGCTTGTGGTGGCCGACGAGTACCGTGCCTTTTTTGATGAACTGGGACCGGAGGAGTATCCCGTGTTTGACGGGATCCCCGAGCTGCTGGATGGGTTGGTCGCCCAAGGCAAGCGTATGGCCGTGGCGACGTCACGCATGGAGGCAAAGTGTATCGACATGGTGGGAGAGCTGGGACTTTCTCAGTTTGAGGCGGTGGTTGGCATGAATCCGCCGCAGGGGCGCGAGACCAAGGCCGATTCGGTCCGCGATGCCCTGGCAGAGCTCGGTGCGACGGCGGGCGATGCCGTGATGATCGGCGATCGCTTTAACGACGTCGAGGGCGCGCACGCGATGAGCGTGCCGTGCATTGGTATCTATTCGGGCGCGGCGGCGTCGGGCGAGCACGAGGCGGCGGGTGCCGATGCAGTGGTGCACTCGGTGGCCGAGCTTGCTAAACTTTTCGCTATCTAATAGACGTAATGTGAGGGGCGGGCGTACCCGTCACTCATTGGTGAGGAGGTCGTCCATGAATCAGGTGGAGCAGAGCGTTATCGAGTATGTCGACGAGGTCTGGGAAGATGTCGTCGCCGATATCGAACAACTGGTGAGCTATCCGTCCGTGGCCGTTGCTGCCAATGCAGAGCCCGGTGCGCCGTTTGGCCGACCGGTCCGTGATGCGCTCGATTGCGCGCTCGGCATTGCGCAAAAGCTCGGCTACCAGACGGGCGACGACGAGGGCTATGTGGGCATTGCCGATATCCCGGGTCGCGGCGACAAGCAGCTCGCGACCATCTGCCACGTGGACGTGGTGCCCGCCGGCCCCGGCTGGAACACCGATCCGTTCGCGATGGAGCGTCGCGAGGGCTGGCTGCTCGGCCGTGGCGTGATTGATGACAAGGGTCCGGCGGTGCTGTCGCTCTACGCCGGTGCCTACCTGCTCAAGCACGGCATTGTGCCGCGCTATACCTTCCGCGCGCTGCTGGGCTGCGATGAGGAAGTGGGCATGTCCGACGTTCACCATTATCTGGAGAACCACGCAGACCCCGACTTTTTGTTTACGCCCGATGCCGAGTTCCCGGTCTGCAATGCCGAGAAGGGCCAGTTTGGGGCGACGTTTGTGAGCCCCAAGATCGACGGCGGGCGCATTGTGTCCTGGAGCGGTGCCGAGGCGAGCAACGCCATTCCGTCGCAGTCCATCTGCGAGCTCGCGATTGCCGCTGATGAGCTGCCGGCGCCGGTCGAGAACGCCGACCGCTTGGAGATTACGGCGCTCGATAACGGGCACGCGCAGATTTTTGCCCATGGCATTGGCGGTCATGCCTCGATGCCCGAGGGAACGATTAACGCCGTCGGCCTGATCGTGGCGTATCTGCGCGAGGCCGAGGACGCGTTTGGTGCACGCGACGAACGCCTGCTGACGCCTGCCGAGCACGAGTTCGTCAAGTTCCTGGCCTTTGTGCATGCGGATGCCTATGGCCGCGGCCTGGGTATCGATGCGACGAGTCCGGCGTTTGGCCCGCTTACCTGCAACGCTGGCGTCATCCGCGTGGCGGATGGCCATATTGAGCAGGTCATCGACGTGCGCTTCCCCGACAGCACGAGTGCCGATACCATCCGCGAGCAGCTCGACCCGCTCGTGGGCCGTTTTGGCGTGACGTGTCAGCTGGGTCGCGCTAAGGTGCCGTTCTCGGTGTCTGCCGACGATCCGGCCGTGAAGGCGCTTATTGATACCTATAACGAGTTTACGGGCAAGCATGCTGAGCCCTTTGCCATGGGCGGCGGCACGTACGCGCGCAACTTTGCCCGCGCCGTATCGTTTGGCCCCGAGGAGACCGGCCTGGAGCTGCCCGCATGGGGCGGCCAGATGCACGGCCCCAACGAGTGCGCCAACGAGGAACAGCTTAAACAGGCGCTCAAGATTTATATCGTGGCGATCCTGCGCCTCAACGAACTTGAGCTGTAGGGCTTCCCCAGGCACCCGACCTTGCCCCTCAAACCGTCGCTTGCGTACCAAAGTACGCGGCGCTCCTCTTTCGGGGCAATCTCGGGCACCTGGGAAACCCCTATATCCTGCTTGGATACAAACTTGCATTACGAGCCCGGTGCTTCGGCCCGGGCTTTTTCTGTTGCGGTGGGGTAGTCATTGGGGACGTTCCTTTGGTGTAAAAGGTGCGCCATGTTCGGCGCTGGATTGTTATCCGTTTGTAAAGGCTGGGCAGAGCTTGCGGTAAGGGTCTATCAATAGCCCGTAAGAAACCGCAGATAAGGCGGTCGTCGCCCGATCGGGGCCGTATCTTTCCAAACAGCAAAGCGGGCGGGGTGCCCGCGAGTCGCATGTATGAAAGGAAGATCATGCTCGATCAGGCTTATTCTCGTCGTCAGTTCCTCGGCCTCGCTGGTGGTCTTGCCAGCATCGTCGGTCTCGGTCTCGTTGGTTGCGGCGGCTCCGGCGCATCCGACGCCGCCGACAAGGGTAGCGCCGCTGCTGCCGAGTCCGTCTCCGGCGAGGTGACCTACGACGGCGCCTCCTCGTTCCAGGCTCTCGTCGAGGCCGCTGCCGAGAAGTTCATGGATGCCAACCCGGACGTCTCCGTCTCCGGCTCGGGTAACGGTTCGGGCAAGGGCCTGACCGCTGTTGCCGCCGGCACCGTCACCATCGGCAACTCCGACGTCTTCGCCGAGACCAAGCTCGAGGCCGACCAGGTCAAGAACCTCGTCGACCACGAGGTTGCCGTCGTGGGCATGGGTCCCGTCGTCTCCAAGAACGTGACGGTCGACGACCTGTCCCTCGAGCAGCTCAAGGGCATCTTCTCTGGCCAGATCACCAACTGGAAGGAGGTCGGCGGCGACGACGCCACCATCGTCGTCCTCAACCGCAAGGCCGGCTCCGGCACCCGCGCCACCTTCGAGGCCGCCGTCTTTGGCGACGAGGCCGTCGACTTTAAGGGCGACGCCGAGCTCGACAAGTCCGGCGACGTCCAGACTCAGATGGGCAGCACCGATAACGCCATCTCCTACCTCGACTTCTCGCACTTCGATGACTCCAAGTTCAACGCCATCAAGGTCGAGGGCGTCGAGCCCAAGAGCAAGAATGTCACTGATGACTCCTTCAAGATCTGGGCTACCGAGCACATGTACTGCTCCAAGGACGCCGACGAGGCCACCAAGGCCTTCCTGGAGTTCATGCTTTCCGACGACGTCCAGGGCAAGCTCGTCGAGGAGCAGGGCTTCATCCCCGTCTCTGCCATGAAGGTCGTCAAGGACGCCAGCGGCAAGGTCTCTGCTAAATAAGTAATCGCCCCGGAAAGGTTTGCAATGGCAAAACAGCTGCCAAAGCGCGACCTTGAGAACGTGGGCCTGGGCGTCACGGGCGCGTGCGTAGCGCTCGTGACGCTTGTCGTTGCCGCGCTCATCTTTATGGTCGCCCAAAAGGGCCTCTCGGCTTTTGTCAAGGACGGCGTCTCGGTCGTCGAGTTTTTCACCGGCACCAAGTGGGACCTGGCCAACACAGCCGAAAACGGCCTGCCCTATACCGGCGCCCTGCCCCTGATCGTCACCTCGTTTGCGGTCATGGTGCTCTCCACGCTTATCGCGCTGCCCATCGCCATCGGCTCTGCCATCTTTGCGGTCGAGATTAGCCCTAAGTTTGGCTCTAAGATCTTTCAGCCGCTCATTGAGCTTTTGACCGGCATCCCCTCGGTCGTCTTTGGCCTGATCGGTTTTCACGTGGTCGTCGGCCTTATGAAGAGCGTTTTCCATGTGAGCACGGGTCTGGGCATCTTGCCCGGCGCCATCGTGCTGGCCGTCATGATCCTGCCGACGATGACCACGCTTTCGGTCGATGGCCTGCGTGCCGTGCCCGACAGCTACCGTCAGGGCTCGCTCGCGCTGGGCTACACCCGCTGGCAGACCATCTGGCACGTGGTGCTCAAGTCTGCCATGCCGTCGCTCATGACTGCGGTCATCCTGGGTATGACCCGCGCCTTTGGCGAGACGCTCGCCGTGCGCATGGTTATCGGCGGCATCGAGGCCATGCCGACGTCGCTGCTGTCGCCGGCGTCCACCATCACCACCACGCTCACCACGTCCATGGCGGTCTACGCCGAGGGCTCGGCCCAGGACGACGTCCTGTGGGCACTCGGTCTGCTGCTGATGGGCATGAGCCTCATCTTCATCCTGATCATCCATCTCATTGGCCGCAAGGGGGCGAAGGCTCGTGGCTAGCACGCGCATCCACATCGACGAGGCGAGGCTCGGGCGTGTCCAAAAGCAGGATCGCATCGCCACGGGCGTGCTGACGGCGATCGTCGCCATCGTCATGCTCATCGTCATCTCCATGGTGGCCTATATCTTGTTCGAGGGCATCTCGACGCTGTTCCAGCCGGGCTTTCTCACAGAGCCGTCGCGCGCCAACGGAACGCAGGGCGGCGTGCTCTACCAGCTGTTCGACTCGTTCTACCTGCTGCTGATCACTCTGATCATCTCGGTGCCCATCAGCCTGGGCGGAGCGGTCTTTTTGGTTGAGTATGCGCCGGACGGACCCATCCGCGACATCGCCTCCACCGCCATCGAGACGTTGTCCTCGCTGCCTTCCATCGTCGTCGGCATGTTCGGTTTTCTGGTGTTCTCGGTGCAGCTGGGCTGGAAGTACTCCATCATCTCCGGCGCCATCGCGCTCACCATGTTCAATATCCCCATTCTGGTGCGCGTGATCCAGCAGGCGCTCGAGGACGTGCCGCAGGCCCAGCGCGATGCGTGCCTGGCCATGGGCCTCACTCGCTGGGAGGCCACGCTGCACATCCTGATCCCCGAGGCCATGCCTGCCATCGTGACGGGCATCGTGCTTTCGGCCGGTCGCGTGTTTGGCGAGGCCGCAGCACTGCTTTTTACCTCGGGTATGAGCTCGCCGGTTCGCCTGAACTTCTTGAGCTTTAACCTGTTGAGCCCCACCTGCGCCTGGAACGTGTTCCGCCCCGGCGAGTCGCTCGCCGTGCACATCTACAAGATCTATGGCGAAGGCAGCCCCGAGGCCCAGCAGATCGTCTGGGGCACCGCGGCGCTGCTGATGATTTGCGTGCTGCTGTTTAACGTAATCGCCCGCATTGTGGGCAAGCAACTGGCAAGGAAGATGACGGCCGAATGAGCGAGATAAATGCAACGCCCGCAACCGAAGCGGCCGCGTCCGACACCCAGGACTTTCTATCGAGTGTGGGGGAGAGCGAGAAGCGCGTGCGCGTGAGCGGCAAGGCCGTGAGCGACGAGGTCGTGCTCTCCACCAAGGACGTCAACGTGTACTATGGCGACCACCATGCCCTGCACGACACGTCGCTCGACTTTCACAAGGGCGAGATCACGGCGCTCATCGGGCCTTCGGGCTGCGGTAAGTCGACCTTCTTGCGTAGCCTCAACCTTATGAATCGCGAGATTCGCGGCTGCCGCGTGGAGGGCGAGATCAACTATCGCGGGCGCAACGTGAACACCAAGACCGAGAACACCTACGAGTTGCGTCGCTCCATTGGCATGGTGTTCCAGCAGCCCAACCCGTTTCGCAAGTCCATTCGCGACAACATCACGTTTGCGCCTAGGCGCCACGGCATCACCGACCGCGACGAACTCGACCGCATGGTCGAGGAGAGCCTGCGCGGCGCGGCACTGTGGGACGAGGTCAAGGACAAGCTCGACAAGAGCGCCTATGCGCTTTCGGGCGGTCAGCAGCAGCGCCTGTGCATCGCGCGCACGCTGGCGCTCAACCCCGACGTGATCTTGTTCGACGAGCCCTGCTCGGCGCTCGACCCCATCTCGACGCTGGCGATCGAGGACCTGATGTCATCGATCGTTGCCGACCGCGCCATCGTCATCGTGACGCACAACATGGAGCAGGCGTCGCGTGTGTCCAACCGCACGGCGTTCTTCTACATGGGCGATATGGTCGAGTACGACGAGACCGACGAGATTTTCCAACGGCCCAAGGATAAGCGGCTGAATGATTACCTCACCGGCATGTTCTCCTAGTCCGGGACATGCTTGAGGCCCGCGGCGGCCACGGTTGCCACGGGACTGATTGGAGAGGCGGGTCATCTCTTTTGGGAGATGGCCCGCCTTTTTGTGTCGTGTGCGGCCCGCCTTTTCGCTGCTATTATGGACAACGTTGAATTTCTACGAAGGAGCAGGGCATATGGCGATTCTTTTGGGAT
>CATZIG010000093.1 GCA_958419975.1 uncultured Collinsella sp. | reverse complement strand
ACGCTCTTATGGAACTCGTAGAAGTCGTTGAGGTTTTTGGCCTCGGCCAAAAAGTTGGTCTCCTCGCGAAACGAGGTCCACAACTCCTCGACTACGCCGTGCAGGTCAACGAATTGATCGGTGTTGACGAACTTGGAAACGATACGCACCACCGAGCGGATGATATCGATGTCCTGAGCCATCACCTGCTGCGCGCCGGGGCGCTGCACCTTGACGGCCACGTCCTCGCCCGTCACCAGACGTGCGCGGTGCACCTGCGCAAGCGATGCGCTACCAAGCGGATTGGGGTCGATCGCATCGAACATCTCCCCCAGGCGCAGGCCGTATTCTTCTTCCAGACAACTGAGTACGACCTCGTACGGCACCGGCTCCACGTCGGAGCGCAGACGACGCAGCTCGTCGCAAAAGCGCTGCGGCAGAATCTCGGACCGGTTGGCCAAAATCTGCCCCATCTTGACGAACATGGGGCCGAGTTCCTCGAGCAGGCGGCGCAAACGAACCGGCGTGAGGTTATCCCACACGCGGTACTTTTTGACCAGGCGAACAATCTGCCCAATGCGTTCGCGACGACCCGCCGGCGTGAGCTGGTATTCCTCGTCCGGCGCCATCGCGTCGGGCTCCTCGGGCACCATATCGACAGCGCGCGGCTTCTTGCGAGCGCCCGAGACGGCGGCGTCGACCTCATCGACAACCGCCGCCTCGTCACCCAGAGGACCTAGATTGTTGTAATCGGTGGTGGAATCTGCCATCTGCGCTGCTACTCGGCCTCTTCGGTGTCCTCTGCATCGTCGGGCTCAACGGACTCGACGGGCACCGAGGTCACGTTGTCCTCGACCGAATCGACGATGTCGCGCACATGGGCCAGGAAGGCCGTGCGCTCGGGGGCGGTCATAACGCGGACGCGGGCAAGGATGAGCTCGTCGAGCACGCGCTGGGCCGCGGTCTCGCCCTGCATGCCCAAGCGCTCGGTCAGATCGGAGATGGTACCGCCGGCCTGCTCGAACATGTCGGACACACTGCGGGCGATATCGGGGGTGGCGGTGTCCTTGCGGACCTGCTCGCCTTTGGTGTTAAGGTCGTCGAGGACCTTCTTGCCGCCTTCGACAGCAACGGCGGCAGCGCCAAAGCCCACGTTAATGGCGCCGTTAACAAGCTGATCGAGTTTCATAACCATGGTTGTCTCCAATCACAAACAACTGCATTGGCGTTCTTGTACCCAAGATTGAGTGAAAGCGACAAAGCGTTTTAGCGCTATTCGATCGACGGGAAATCCCTACCTCACGTTGTCGTTCATCGCGAAAGAGTTCTTCATGGCGCAGCTCGTGGTGTAGAGCACCTTGCCCAGCAGGGCATCGGTCTCCACGCGAACACGCTCGGCAAAGGCCTCGTTGGCGCGTGCAAGCTCGGCAGGCACCTCGGCCTCGGGCAGAGCGGCTACGGCAGCGTCGACGTCATGGATCTGCTTGTGGCCCATGCCACCGACCTTCTCCTGATAATCCTCGACCGCGCGACCGCACTCATGGAAGCGGACGTCAGCCAGCGCGCCGATCAGGCGGTTGGCCCAGTAGAAGTTTTCGGACGTCACGCGAGCCTGCGTGTCGGCATAGTACTCGGGCATGGTCTCGACGTTGGCGTACAGCGGGACCAGCGCGTTAAACGAGTTGGAACCAAAGGCCATCCACTGCACGGCGCGATACGCCGGCTGCGCATAGGGGCGCAGCTGCAACACGGCGAGCTGGCTGTTGCGGTTGATGCCGATGGGGCGATAGGCGCCACGTGTAGCGGGCGTGCCCTTGCTGCCGTAGCAGTCGTACTCCGTGCCCTGGTAGTGGCTCGAGAGCACGTACTTGATGTCCTCGATGGTCACCTTGCGCTCGGGCACGCGGCTCCAGGGAATGTCGTCGCTCTCGGGCGTGTAGTCGGCGTCGGGACCATCCCACACGTCGCTGGGGTTGAGGCAGCGCTGCATGTACCAGGCGCGCGGCGTGTTGTAGACATGGTCGCTGTCAGTGTGTGAGCCAAAGGCCTCGCGCGGGTTAAAGACCGCAACCGGACCGTCACCATCGACGCCCAGCGTCAGGTCCAGATGCCACTCGGCCATCCAGGAGCGCAGGTCGGCGGAGCACATGTGGTCGGCCTGGTCGCCCTCGGCGTCGTCCAGGTCAAAGCTGTCGATACCCAGCTGGTTAGGCATGGTCACATAGGCGTCGTCGGGCACGCGCTTGGCGATCCAGTGATGGCCGCCGATGGTCTCGAGCCACCAGATCTCGTCCACGTCGCTAAAGGCGATGCCGTTGTTCTCGTAGGTGCCGTAGCGCTCGAGCAGGTCGCCCAGGATACGGACGCCGTCGCGGGCGGACTTGGCATACGGCAGGACCAGGGTCACCATGTCCTCCTCACCCAGGCCACCAGGCTGCGCCGGCACATAGCCGTCCTCACCCTCGTTGCCCTTGGCGGGCACGTAGTCCACGAGCGGATCGGCGCCGCGAACGCGCTCGTTGGTGGTAAGCGTCTCGGTTGCGGACATGCCCACATTGAGCTCGTTGAAACCGGCCTCAGCCCAGATGCCGTGGCCCGGGACAACATCGGGGACGCTCGTGTAGCGCATGGGGTTATCGGGCAGCTCAACGGTCAGGTGGCTCAGGACGCTCGTGTAGACGCGCGGCTGCTCGTCGGGATGCACCACGCGCATGCGCTTGGGCTCAAACACCCCGTTGGACGAGTCCTCGTTGCGGGCGACCAGCGTCGACCCGTCGTAGCTCGCATTCTTACCAACCAAAATCGTTGTGCACGGCATGCGCATCCTCCTTGAGCGAAGAAATCAAACGGCAACAGTGTATCGCTTCGGCGCAAAAAGGGCGAAACCACGGCACCTCGGAACCCCCTCGGAACCCCTGTGGTCAAAAAATGCCAAATATGAGTACTGTCACCAATTTAGTAGCAGCAAATTTCCTTGTATTGAGTGCTGAAGATCCCTATTTGTCCAAAAGCGAGACAGCGTTATTCCCATAGGTTCAATAAAATGGGTTTCCTAACGAGAATGAATATCGTTAGGAAACCCAAAAGACGTAAAACATATGTGACTATCATGGCAACAGTACTCATATTTGGCGCTTTTTGACCACGTGGTATATGGCTAACCCCTCAAACAGCCCAAAACGCCTATTTCGATGCGCGCTCCGCCGCCTCAATCACGTGTTTGGCGAGAATTGCGGTGGTCACAGCCCCCACGCCGCCCGGCACGGGTGTGATGGCGCCAACGATCGGTTCCGCAGCATCAAAATCCACGTCGCCGACCAGTTTTCCGGCAGCCTCGTCCCAATTAATGCCAACATCGATGATCGTCTGGCCCTCGCGAACCGCATCCGCGCCAATCGTGCGCGCGCGTCCAACCGCGGCAACAACAATGTCGGCAGAACAGCACTCGGCAGCTAGGTCACGCGTATGCGTATGGCACGTCGTCACCGTGGCATTGCGAGCCGTAAGCATGGCGGCAACGGGACGGCCAATTACCAGCGAGCGACCAACAACGGCAACTTTAGCTCCATCCAGTTCAACGCCGTAATGGTCCAGCAACGCCAACACGGCTTCTGCCGTGCAGGGAGCAAAGCCCTCGCCTCGCCCCGAAAGCGTGGTGAGCAGCGAGGCCGGCGTCATGGAGTCGACGTCCTTGGCGGGATCGAGTGCCGCGGCAACTGTATCCTCCTCAAGCCCAGCGGGCAACGGACGAAACATCAGGCATCCGTGAACAGCGGGGTCGGCATTGATGCCCTCGATAGCCGCCAGCAGCTCATCCTGCGAAACATCGGCAGGCAGCAACACGCGACGAGCTTCGATGCCCACCTTTTCGCAGCGTTTGAGTGCACCGCGCTCGTAGGACAGGTCGTCCTCGCGCTCGCCCACGCGAACGATGGCCAGCGTCGGCACAACGCCGCGCTCGCGCAAAGCCACGCAGCGGGCAGCGAGCTCCTCGGTCAAAGCACGGGCAACGGGAGCACCCTTCAGTAGCTCAGCCATGGCTATCCTCTCTTCCTTGCAGCGTCGGCGGCGCGGCGCGCCAGCGCATCGGCGCGCGGCAACCATGTGTCGAGCAGCTCATCACACGCCGTCTCGAGCTCCTCGGCACGAACGCGATCTTTCATAGACGTGGTGTTCGCAAAGAGCGTCAAGCTCGCGCCCTGCATAGCGGCACGGCAGAACACGGCGCCGCACGCCACATCGGACAGCAGCTGACGCGAACCCTTGTCGGCCATGTCCTCGAGCAGCGCCAGCGCACGCCCGCAGGCATCCATAATGCGATACGGCGGCATAGCGGCCACATGCAGCGCATCCTGAATCGCGGTCGCTCGAGCCGGATCGTCACGCGGAATACCGTACGCCGCGGACACCCGCCTGTAGGCACGAACGTCCTCGGAAACCAACTCGACAAGCTCCTGGGCCAGCTCATCAGCCTGGGCAAACGCGCGCGTCAGGTCATCCGCACGATCAGCAAGCGCGGGATTAGTCGCACCGTAGCGGGCAACCATTCCGCACAGCGAGGCGCCCAGCGCGCCCACAAAGGCGCTCGCGCTGCCACCGCCGGGAACCGGCTCGCGCGCGGCAAGCGCCTCGGCAAACCCGCGGCAGGTCTTGTCCATCATCTCTTGGCTCATACGCATGCACCTTCAAGTCATATACATCGGTCGGGTGGCAACCACCGACCGACCGCATCGATCACATAATGGTGCTAAGTCTAGCCCATAAGTACTCGAGCGTCAGCGCACCGGGCCATCGCGGATTTCTATGGCACACGATAGACCATGCCAACGCAAACATGGAACACATGGCCCACCTTTCGAGACTTCCGGACGTCACAAACTGGGGCATATCTATAAACAAGGAACCTGTTGGCAACGCCCCCGCACACGCGCCCCATTAAAGCAACGAGCACCTCACCCCGGGAAGAGGCGTCGGCACCGGCCCTCCCCTCTTTTGCGCCCGGACATATTGCCACTTAACGGCGCAAATCCGGCACCCAGAATGGGACACATGGCCCACCTGAACGAGCCGCTCGCGCGTACAGTAAAGGCAGGTAATCCATGGGCGGTTACAGATCGAGGAGGACACGACCATGAAAAAGAAGGCCTTTGCGATTCTCACCCTCTGCATCAGTCTCTTTGCCGCAGTTGCCCTGGTGGGCTGCGGTGGCAGCGGCGGCGCTTCCGGCAGTGGCGGTGGCGGCGGAGCAGAAAAGCCAGCCGTGGATATGAGGACCGACTTCATTTGGTTTAAGGTCGAGGTCCCCGAGGGCGTCGAGATCACCGACGTCGCAGGCGACACCGCCGACAGGCCCCAGTTTAAGTTCACCGAGAGCGAGCACGCCAGCGATCGCTTCATCCCTGTCTTCGACTCTGACAAGAACGCCGACGAGCTGTTCGACTACGAGGCAAAGTGGAAGGCCAACTCTGGATGGACCGAGAGCGATCCCGTTAAGTACAACGGCAAGACCTGGCGCAGTGCCTACTTCACGCACTCGGGCGGCGTAACGACCGAATACTTCACCGACGTTAACGGCGGCAGTGTGTACGTGCGTATCGACAACGTCGAGGAGCACAAGGACGCCGTCGAGACCATGATGAAGTCTCTGGAATTTGCCGACGACATCGCCAAGGTCAAGACCGAGGCCATGGACGTCAAGCTCGACGATATCGAGATCAAGCGTTAAGCGACTGGCGAGCGCAGCGGGAAACACGGGCGCAGTGCAAACAAGCGACGGTACCCCAGCGCTTCGTACCCAGGGAGGGCCGGTAAACCGACCCTCCCTTTCTTATGCCTGTAGCCGACGAACGCGAGGATGCCGGACGCCGGAACCGCTCCAAATGTAGCAACAGTACGAAAACGACAAACACCCCAACACGTCCGCCCGCCGATTTATTGTGCCGCGCAGGCAATTAAACCAGCATCTTTAAACATCTGAGCAGTATAGTGACCAAAACTATCGCATAACCGCACTCTGCGAATGGAGAAGTTATGACCGAACATCACGCCATCAGCCGCCGAGCATTTACGTTGGGCCTTGGACTCGCGGCGTTGTCGCCACTTGCAAGCCTGCCCGAAACCGCCATGCTGGGCATTAGCCCGCGGGCAGCCTTTGCGGACGGCACGGCCGGGCCAGCAGTCAGCCTCGACAATTTCGTCATTCGCCTTCGCCCCGCGGGCTATTTTCGTACCGCAAGCGTTAACGAAGACGGCAACGTCATCGGCAACGTCTGCCATCTGTTTAATGACGGCACGTCCAGCAAGCTCATCCTTGAGAACGTAACGACCAAGAATGACGATACAAACTGGTATGCTATCCGCACCTTGCTCAATTTCGAAGAGCATAAGAAGACGGGCTACAGCATTTGGTCGGTCGATGGCGACTCGGACAAAGACGGAAAGGTCATCCACGTATGGAGTGGCGAGCATGACGGCAAGCCCAGCCGCTCTTTTGCGTTCGAGCGTCAATCAAACGGAACCTATATCATCCGAGACCGCACGGTCGAGAAAGAAACCGAGAAAAAAGACATTAAGTACCTGGCAATAGAATCGAACGGCGAAGACCAGGACAACAATAAGATCTGCCATAAGAGTAAGAGTAAGAGCATTCCGTGGGAGCTCGAACTTATCGGTTACGACATGAAAAAGAACGATGCCACGGTTAGCAGCCTCGACTGGATTACGTACAGCAGCTACGTCGACGGACCATGTTGGATGAAATACGTCGAGGACAACAAGTTCCTCGACGAGCTGAGCATCCCGGGCACGCACGATTCGGGCACCTGCAGCGTGGACAACGACACTGAGCCCCAATCCTCGCAAGTAAAATGCCAGCAGGATTACATTCCCACGCAGTTGCTCGAAGGCATTCGCTATTTTGATATCCGGCTCGGAAAGGGCGACAACCCTGGCATCTGCCACGGGGATTTCTACCTATTCAAAAAAGACGGGGACTATCTGCATCTCTCCGATGTCATCGGGTACTTTAAAACGTTTTTGAGCGAAAACCCGAGAGAAGCGCTTATCATGCTCGCATCGCGCGGCAACGACGAGGCTACCGATGACAGTGTTACGACGGCTTTCGCCAAGGTTTTGGACGACAACCCCAAACTGTTCTATACGTCGAGCCGCGTTCCCACACTGGGCGAGGTGCGCGGAAAGATCGTCCTGCTACGTCGATTTGGACTCGACGGCGACAGCGTAAGCGGCCACACGTGGGGACTCGACCTCACCGAATGGGATAACAAGATCAAGGCTCACTCCGACAGCGCCACTATGTGTCTCGTCCAAGACGCGCGGGGCTTTGAAGCCGCGGGGGAAACAGGCGACAAAGAGCCCTATTGCACCAAGGTATACGCCCAGGACAAGTACAAACTCACGGGAACCGACAAGCTCAGCTGGGTCGATAATGCGCTGAAGGAAACGTCCGGGCGCACGCGCAACGAGGTAGATGTCGAGGACGATAACAGGGCCAAGGAGAAAGTCCTGGAGCGTTGCTGGTCTATCAACTACACCAGCTGCACGGGCTTGTCGCACGGAGGCAATCCTTTTACCTCGGCACGAGTAGTCAACGAGCATCTGTATAAGAGCCCGTACATCAATCCCAGCGGCATTGAGGATAC
>CATZIG010000092.1 GCA_958419975.1 uncultured Collinsella sp. | reverse complement strand
GAGAGAACGCTCCCGCAAACTGCCTCTTGACAACTTATAGGAGCGTCGGTTTTGTGAACGGCTCGTAAGCCACCCGCGTCGACTCACTTACTGTTGAAGCTGGTGGTTTGCAGGCTCAAAGGCGGTTGAGTTTCAAAACGGGCGTTTTTCGGCGATATCGAGCCTCCAAAGGCGGCTCTCCGTGCCCCTTGGGACAAAAATAAAAACTCAATACTCTGAGTTTGAAAATGGTTTTTGAAGTTGTCCCAGCTTTTGTCCCCGAAGCCGATGAAACGCGACGTCGCGTCATTCAGCGGCACTCACTTCGAGATGCCGCCGAAAACTGGGTGCAACTGGAGTGACGAGACGGCAAAACTATAACCACCGAGTGGGAGTAGTAATAGAACA
Organism: uncultured Collinsella sp.; assembly: GCA_958419975.1. Lineage (GTDB taxonomy): Bacteria > Actinomycetota > Coriobacteriia > Coriobacteriales > Coriobacteriaceae > Collinsella. The sequence continues at coordinate 7,271 of CATZIG010000092.1, read as the reverse complement.
TTTGCTCTTGTTTTTCATACGGTTTCGTACGGTTCCGATGGCGACCGATGGGGGCGTTTCGCAGCCGCCGCACCTGCAAGCCACATGGTTTCACAATCGGGTAAAAACTCAGAAGGCTCCTCGTGAAAAACGAGGAGCCTTCCTGTTTTCTTCGGCGCGGGCGGATCGGGACCCCCGCCGATCTAGAGGCACTCGGTCAGAATCTGGAACACCTCGCTGCGCTCCAGTTTCTTGGCGCAGCCGCCGGTGAGCACGCATGTGTTCGCAACCTTGTGCAGCGTCTCGTCGGACGCGTCGGAGCCCATCTCGGCGAAGCTCGTGGGAAGCCCCATCTCGCCGATGAACGTCTGCAGGCGGTCGATGCCTTCGAGCGCCACCGTAAGGTCGTCTTTGCCCTTGGCGTCGACGTCCCACACCTCGCTCGCCCAACGGGCGAACTGCGCGGGCGCCTCGGGGGCCAGGTGGCGGTAGAGCGCAGGGTGGATGACCGCGAGGCCCATTCCGTGGTTGGTATGGGTGTACGCGCCGTACTGGTGCTGGATCATGTGCGCCTGGAAGTCCGTTGACTTGCCGATCTTGAGCGCGCCGTTCTCGGCCATGGCGGAGTCGTATACGAGCTCGCTTCGGGCATCGAGGTTCTGGTCGTCGTCCGCGATAATCCGCATGTTGCGGATGACGTTACGCTGGATGGCGAGGTTGATGTCGTCGGTGACGTTGCGCCCGCGCGGGCTTCCGAAATAGCTCTCCATGCAGTGCGAGAGCGTGTCGAACGCGCCGCTCATGAACTGCGCGTGCGGCACGGTGAGCGTGAGCGCCGGGTCGAGCGCCGCCCACATGGGCATCGCCCCCAGATAGGCGCCCTTCACGTGCGTCTCCTCGTTGGTGATGACGGCGCCGTTGTTCTGCTCGGCGCCCGTGCCGGAGAGCGTCCCGATGCAGCCCATGGGGATGAACGAGCTCGGCATCTTGCCGTCGGCGTGCTCGAACGTCTCGATGTCCTCGTCAAGCATCGCCTGCGCGGAGACCACCTTGCAGCAGTCGAAGACCGACCCGCCGCCGACGGCGAGAATGAAGTCGACCTGCTCCTCGCGTGCGAGCGCGGCGCCTTCCTGGCACTTCTCGTAGGTCGGATTGGGCATGATTCCGCCGAAGTCCACCACGCGCTTGCCAGCGCTCGTGAGCTTATCGACCACGTGGCCGTAGACGCCGGTTCGCTTGACCGAACCTCCGCCGTAGGCGAGCATCACTGTCTTGCCCATGGCACCCATCTCGGCGTCGAGTGCCTGGTCCATGACCCCCTCGCCGAAGTAGTTCCTGACCGGGTAGTCGTACGTGAATGAGTTCATGGCAATTCCTCCTAGTAAGTTATCAGTGCGGTCTGACCGCTCGTCTACACGTTGCGCACGAGCTCGGACAGCCATTCGATGGTGGCGGGGTCGTGGTGGTCGAAGAACGCGCTGCGCCCGGTGTCGAGCGCGGTGATGGCGACCATCTCGTCGTCGCCCAGCGCGAAGTCGAAGACGTCGAAGTTCTGCTCCATGCGATCGCGGTGCGTGCTCTTAGGGATGCAGACCACACCGCGCTGCAGCAGCCAGCGCAACACGACCTGGGCGACCGTCTTGCCGTGCGCCTCGCCGATGCGAGCGAGGACCTCGTTGCGGAAGAGGTCGTTTCTGCCCTCCGCAAAGGGCGCCCAGCCCTCCATGGCCACCTCCTTGCCGACCATGTACTCCTGCGCCTCGCACTGCTGGAAGAACACGTTGCACTCGACTTGGTTCACGGCGGGGGAGATGCGGTTGAACGAGATGAGGTTTGCGAGGTGATCGGGGTAGAAGTTGGCTGTGCCTATGGCGCGGATAACGCCCTGCTCGTAGAGCTCCTCCATGGCGCGCCACGCGCCGAAGACGTCGCCGAACGGCTGATGGATGAGGTAGAGGTCGACGTAGTCGAGCCCCAGCCGCTTGAGCGACGCGTCGAAGCCGCACTTGGCCCCCTCGTAGCTCACATCCGACATCCAAAGCTTGGTCGTCACGAACACCTCGTCGCGCGGCAGGTCGCTCGCACGAATGGCGGCCCCGACCGCCTCTTCGTTGCCGTAGCTCGCGGCCGTGTCGAGCAGCCGGTAGCCGACCGAGAGCGCGTCCTCCACGGCGCGCTGGCATTCCGCGGCGTCCGGGATCTGGTACACGCCGAAGCCGAGCTGCGGCATCCTGACGCCGTTGTTCAAGGTGATGTAGTCCATGGTGCCTTCCTTCCTCGCAACTTGACGTATCCACCATACGAGGGGCGCCGCGCCGGCGGAAGTTTCCGTTGGTGAGGGTTCTATAACGCTGGGGTGCGCACGGGGCTATAACCCGCGGGTTCTAGCGTCACCTCAAAGAGATCGGCGCCGAGCTCGTCGGCGATGGCCTGAGCTACGACAGCGGTGTGACCCTGTGCCGAGTAGTAGGCCACGAGGACGTTGCCGTCTGCAGCGGGCGCTGCGGCGGGCTCGTCCTCGACAGCCGACTGGTCCTCGGCGGCGGCTTGGTTGGTCCGTTATCGTCTGAGCGCTACTCCTGCGCGTCGAAATCGGGGCGTATGGCCAGGTAGCCCGCGAGTGCTTCCTCAGTGGCGGTGTAGTAGGTCATGGTTCCGTCGAGCTTGGCAATCTCGGCCATCTCGTCTTCGGTGAGGGAGAAGTCGAAGATGTTCGCGTTGTCGGCGATGTGGGCGGGGTTCTTGGAGCCGGGGATGATGGAGGTGCCCATCTGCACGTGCCAGTGCAGGATCACCTGGGCCGGGGTCTTGCCGTACTTCTCGGCGAGAGCGACGAAGACGGGCTCCTCCAGAAGACCTTTGTCGCCGTGGCCGAGCGGGTACCACGCCTCGATCACCGTGCCGTACGGCGCGAGGTAGGCGCGCAGGTCGCGCTGGGCGTGGTAGGGGTGACACTCAACGGTCACGAGCTGCGGCTTGATGTCGGCGACCTCGATGACCTCAGCGATCTTGTCTTGCGGGAAGTTGGAGAGGCCGAGGGCGCGCACCTTGCCCGCGCGGTAGGCCTCCTCCATCGTGCGCCACACGGCCAGGTAGTCGCCTACCGGCTGGTGCAGGATGAGCATGTCGACGTAGTCGAGCCCCAGGCGCTGGAGCGTGGCGTCCACCGCCGGTATGCCCGCGCCGTAGACGCTCGGCCAGAGCTTGGTGGAGACGAAGATCTTGTCGCGCGCGATGCTGCTCTTGGCGATGGCACGGCCTACGGCGCGCTCGTTCATGTAGGCGTTGGCGGTGTCGATGTGCTCGTAGCCAGCCGCGAGCGCGGCGGTTGCGGCTGCCTCGGCCTCGGCCGGGGTCATGAGGAAGGTGCCCAAACCCTCGATGGGCATCTCTACGTCGTTGTTGAGCTTCAGATACTCCATGGTCTCCTCCTTAATGGTGACTTTTCGAATACAAGGCTACGGCGTTTACTGACGTGCGAGAAGTTCACGTTGGAATGATGGATATAACCATGGGGTATATACGGCACATAATGCGTGGCAGGAGGATCGATGTACAACCCACAGCTTGACACTTTCATCCGCGTGGCGGAGGCGGGCAGCTTCTCCAAGGCGGCACAAGAGTCCTTCATCACGCCCACGGCCGTCATCAAGCAGATGAACCTGCTGGAGTCGCGGCTAGGCCTTACGCTGTTCCACCGATCGCATCAGGGGCTTTCGCTTACGCGAGCAGGCAGGTCGCTGCTCGCCGACGCCCGCCATATCGTGCAGTACTCTCAAGAATCAATCGCACGCGCCCGCGTCGCCGAGCGTGGAGAGAAGCGCATCATCCGCGTGGGAGTGTCGCTCATGACGCCCAGTACGCCGCTCACGAAGCTGTGGCCGAAGGTGAAGGAACGTTGCCCTGGCATGAGCCTTCAGGTAGTCACGTTTGAAAACACACCCTCGGCGGCGCGCGGTTTGGCGAACCTCGGGCAAGACATGGATATCGTGGCGGGGATTTTCGACGATGCCTTTCTTAAAGAGCGCGGGTGCCTGGGCCTCGAGCTTTCGCGCGAGCCGCTCTGGTGCGCCGTTCCCGTCGACAACGAACTCGCCAAACGCGACATCGTCACATTCGACGACCTCCACAATCACAGTCTTATGCTTATACGCCGGGGCTGGAACGCCGAAATCGACCGCGTGCGCGATGAGATACTCTTGCATCATCCTCAAATCGCGCTCGTAGACTTCCCGCAATATCGGGCGGAGGTGTTCAATCGCGGCGCGAACGAGGACCTCGCGCTTGCGACGCTGCCGTTGTGGGCCAACGTCCACCCCATGCTCAAAACCGTCCCTACCGATTGGGACTGTCTCGTGTCTTACGGGCTGCTTCATTCGTCGCACCCCGCAGACCATGTGCGGGAGTTCCTCGATGCGGTGTCTGCCGTGCTCGAGGCAGAGCATCGATAGGCAATCGCGAACAGATGCGCTTATGCCTATGAGAATAACGGGAATAACAGCCTCCGGAACCTCTGGTTCGGAGGCTTTCTTTTTCGTTCTGCTCGGAAAGAGTCCCTTGCCAAAGCCCCTTGAGCATCGGGCGGCATTATTGAGCGTGGGCGTTATTGTAGGTATCTTTGATCTCTTCCGGCAAATTGTCGGGAATCAGCGCCTTCACTCTATCCTCGTTGCCATCTTGGATCGCCTGCTCGTAGTACCAGCATTTGAACTTCAACATGTCCAGCGCGCGGTTCATCTTCGCAATCTCCGACTCCATGTGGGCCTTTCGCTCCTCGAACATGGCCTTGCGCTTGGGATATGTCGATGGGCCCTCCGCACACCATTCCATGAACAGTCGGATGTCCTTGATCTCCATCCCAGCCTTCTTCAGGCATTCGATGACCCGAAGCGCCTCGAGTTCCGTATCGCCGAATCGGCGAATGCCGGACGTCCGCTCCAGCCCCGGGAACAATCCCTGCTTATCGTAATAACGCAGCGTGGAAACGGGCAGACCGAACATCTCCGCCACCTGTCCGATTGTGTACATGGTCCCTCCGGACAAATCTCGAATTAACTCCTTGACCTAAAGTTAGGTTTAGGTATTACCTTTATTTTCGTCAATACAAATCGGGAGCGCAAGGGATTTTCGCCAAAGGCGCACGCTTGCCGGAACGGTATTCGCCGGCGGCTTGAACGGCGTGGGCGAAATCGGCGGGCATCTCGCTCTTGAGCAGGCGCGACGAATGGGCACAGGAGTCTAGGCGCGGCTTAGCTGGACGGAAGCAGTTTTGCACTCAAAACCATCGACAGGAGGAAATCGATCATGGCAATTAAACAAACGGCAGGCAGAGATGTCCTGGGGGACTTTGCCCCCAAATTTGCACAGCTCAATGACGATGTGCTGTTCGGCGAGGTGTGGAGCCGAGAAGACGGGCTTTCCCTTCGAGATCGCAGCGTGGTGACGGTTGTGGCCCTGATGGCGCAGGGACTGACGGACTCCTCGTTTCAATACCATCTGATGTCCGCAAAGAACAATGGCGTGACCAGGACGGAGATAGCAGAAATCCTTACGCACGCGGCGTTTTACGCAGGCTGGCCCAAGGCATGGGCGGCCTTTCGCATGGCGAAGGAGGTCTGGGCGGACGAAGACGCTGCCGACGCAAAGGCGCAGCACCAAAACGAGATGGCGTTTCCCATCGGTGCCCCCAACGACGCATTTGCGAAGTACTTTATCGGTCAAAGCTACCTCTCACCCCTTTCCACCGAGCAAGTCGGCGTTTACAACGTGACGTTTGAGCCTGGCTGCCGCAACAACTGGCACACCCATCACGCCAAAAGCGGCGGCGGGCAGATCCTCGTCTGCGTGGCTGGCCGAGGGTTTTACCAGGAATGGGGCAAACCGGCACAGGAGCTGTGCCCCGGCGATGTAGTAAATATTCCCGCAGGCGTAAAGCACTGGCACGGTGCGGCGCCCGACAGCTGGTTCTCCCATCTCGCGGTGGAGGTTCCGGGCGAGGAGGCCTCCAACGAGTGGTTGGAGCCCGTGGACGACGAGCAATACCTTAAAGCGACTGACAAGGAGGTTTAGGTATGGAACAGTTGAATCTGACGCAGGAATGGGACAAAGTATTCCCCAAAAGCGACAAGGTTGAGCACAGCAAGGCGACCTTCCATAACTGATACGGCATCACGCTGGTGGCTGACGTCTACGTGCCTAAGAACGCGGAAGGCAAGCTGCCCGCCATCGCCGTCAGCGGCCCTTTTGGCGCGGTGAAGGAGCAGTCCTCCGGTCTGTACGCGCAGAAAATGGCGGAGCTGGGCTTTTTTGCAATTGCCTTTGACCCGTCCTATACCGGCGAGAGCGGCGGCACGCCCCGCTATGTAGCATCGCCGGACATCAACACCGAGGACTTCTGCGCAGCGGTGGATTTCCTCTCTGTGCAGGAAAGTGTCGACCCGGAGCGTATCGGCATCATCGGTATCTGCGGTTGGGGTGGCATGGCGATTAACGCCGCGGCCATCGATACCCGTATCAAGGCCACTGCTGCTATGACCATGTACGACATGACCCGCGTGACCGCAAACGGCTATTTTGACGCCGAGGATTCCGAGCAGGCACGCTTTGATAAGCGGAAAGCGCTGAACGCGCAGCGCATCGAGGACTATAAAAACGGCAATTATGCGCTGGCGGGCGGCGTGGTCGATCCACTACCGGAGGATGCGCCGCAGTTCGTGAGGGACTATTACGCCTACTACAAGACTCCGCGTGGTTACCATCCCCGCAGCCTGAACTCCAACGGCGGCTGGAATATGACGTCCTCGCTGTCGTTTTTGAATATGCCGATTTTGCAATACAGCAGCGAAATTCGCTCTGCGGTACTGCTGGTGCATGGCGAGAAGGCGCACTCCCGCTATTTCAGCGAAACTGCGTACGGCAAGCTGACGGGGGACAACAAGGAATTGCTCATTATCCCTGGTGCCAGCCACACCGACCTTTACGATCAGATGGACATCATTCCGTTTGGAAAGCTGAAGGCATTCTTTGAGGAGTATCTGAAATAAGGTGTGCCTTGATTTAATGCCAAGTCTCCAGCAACGATTCTTCTAAAGAGTGGGAGTAGCTGAAACGAGGCGATTGATTAACTCCATTCGTTTTGGTTACAAGAAAACATGCTGCGCGCCTGCAGCATGAAGGAGAGGGAATCCTATGAATATCGTTGTATTGAGTGGTAGCCCGCGTAAGGGCGCCAATACCGACACCATGGTCGAGGCGTTTGCCGAGACCGCGCGCGAGGCCGGCCATACGGTCGA
>CATZIG010000091.1 GCA_958419975.1 uncultured Collinsella sp. | reverse complement strand
ACTAGTCGTTTAAGAACGTCCTCAATGACTAAGTTGCAGGTGGTTGCGGTTGTGTTACACTAACGCTGCGTATATGACGCAAATATCTCGATACAGATCAATGATGTCCGTCGGTATTTGACGGAGCTAGACTGTTTAGCCGCCCTGAAGGTTTATGCAGGGAGCATGTGATCACAGGGCTTGAAAAGAAAGTTGAGCAAACACTGTGTCTGATCAACAGCAAGAAAACGAAATAACGACGACGCAAGCCGCTCCCGCTGCACCGGTTGCGTTGGACCAGGTCGCGGCGCCCGCGCAAGCTTCGGCTCCTGAGACGCCTAAGGCTGCTTCGACGCCTACGCCTTCAGCGGCTGAGAAGGCCGTGCCTGCATCTGGTGAGGAGGCTGCTCCGGCAAAGCCCAAGCGTACGCGCCGCACGGCCAAGTCTGCTGCTGACGGCGAGGAGGTCACCAAGCCCAAGCGCCGTACCACGCGCACGACGCGCGTCAAGCGCACCGTTGCAGCTGACTCCTCGGCGCCGATTTCCGATGAGGTCGCGCAGGCACGTGCGTTGGCGCAGATTAGCGAGGCTCAGGTGGTGCGCGCCCGCCGTCGTGCTGCCGAGCGCGAGGCCGCGGCTCTGACCGAGCTTGCAGCTCCGTCTGTGCCCGAGACGCCTGCCGCCACCGAGACCCCTGTCGCCGACCAGCCGACCGAGAAGCCGGTACCGCGCACACGCCGTCGCACGGCTGCTAAGGCCGAGCAGGTTGCCGATCAGGTAACCCCCGAGCTCACTGAGGCTTCGGTCCGTTCCGCGGCAGGGGAGGGTGCATCGCCTGCTGAGTCCGCTGCGCCTGTCGAGGCCAGCGAAGTTCCCGTTGTCGATCCGGCTTTGCGCCCGCACCGTCGCGGTCGCAAGCCCAAGGCCTTCGTCGGGGCCGAGAAGGCCGCAGCCGCAGCCGCCGCCGCTCGGGATGTTGCGACGACCGCCGAGTCTGCAACCGTTGCCGACGCGCCCGTCCAGGATGCTACGACTTCCGAGGCCGCTCCCGCCGATGTCGAGCTCGCCGATGTCCGTCCCGGTCGCAGCCATCGTACTGCTGCTAAGCGCACGTCCAAGGCCAAGGCTGCCAAGAAGGGCGCGTCCGAGGATTCCGCCGAGACGACCGTCGATGCATCGATTGATGCCGCCGAGCCCCAGGACGTCGAACGGCCTGCGTCCGAGAAGCCCAAGCGCGGTCGTAAGAAGTCCGCTAAGGCCAAGGCGTCCGAGCAGCAGGCTGATGTCGAAGCGCAAGTCGATTCCGGCGCCGAGGGCAATGACGCCGCTGCGGCCAATGCCGACGCCGCCGCAACCGATGGCGCCGCGCCCGCCGAGGCCGAAGACGGCGCTCGCCCCAATCGTCGCCAGCACAAGCGCAACGACGAGCGCAATGAGCGCAAGGACGAGCGCAACAACGACCGTCGCAACCGCCAGCGCGATCGCAAACAGCGCAACAAGGAGCGCAACGCCGCCCCCACCGAGCCCACGCTTTCGCGTGAGGAGCTCGCTGCCATGAAGGTCGCCGAACTGCGCGAGAAGGCCAAGGAGTTCGAGATCGAGACGACCGGCAAGAAGAAAGCCGAGCTCGTCGAGGAGATCTACGTCACCGCCGCGAAGGCCGAGGGCTTCCGCGACATCAAGGGCATCCTGCAGATTCGTCCGGACAGCTCCGGTATCATCCATGCCCACGGTTACATGAAGTCCAACGACGATGCCTTCGTCCCCGCCTACCTCATCCGCTCCGCGCGTCTGCGCACGGGCGACGTCATCGAGGGCTCGCTTCGTCCTTCGCGCGGCGGCGACAAGCGCGCCGGCCTCGCCAAAATCACGACCGTCAACGGTCTAGACCCCGAGCAGATTCGCAACCGCCCCAAGTTCGGTGACCTCACCCCGGTCTATCCCAACGAGCCGCTGCGCATGGAGCATGGCAAGGACTCCATTACCGGTCGCGCCATCGACATCGTGTCGCCGATCGGCAAGGGTCAGCGTGGCCTGATCGTGTCCCCGCCCAAGGCCGGCAAGACCACAATCCTCAAGAAGATCTGCCAGTCTATCTCGATTAACAACCCCGAGGTGCACCTCATCTGCCTGCTCGTCGACGAGCGCCCCGAAGAGGTTACCGATATGCAGCGTTCCATCAAGGGCGAGGTTGTGGCGTCGACCTTCGATATGCCCGCCGACAACCACACTCGTGTGGCAGAGCTCGTCATCGAGCGCGCAAAACGCATCGTGGAGCTGGGCGGCGATGTTGTGGTGGTGCTCGACTCCATCACGCGTCTTGCCCGCGCCTACAACTTGGCGGCACCCGCCTCGGGTCGCATCCTTTCGGGCGGCGTCGATTCGGCGGCCCTGTATCCGCCCAAGCGCTTCCTGGGCGCAGCCCGTAATATCGAGAACGGTGGCTCGCTCACTATCCTGGCCTCTGCCCTCATCGACACCGGTTCCAAGATGGACGAGGTCATCTTTGAGGAGTTCAAGGGCACCGGCAACATGGAGCTTAAGCTCGACCGCGACCTGGCCGATCGCCGCATCTTCCCGGCTATCGACCCCGTTGCCTCCGGTACGCGTAACGAGGACCTGTTGGTCGACGAGCAGATGCGTCCGTTTGTCTTTGGCCTGCGTCGCATTCTTGCCGGCATGAACAACACCGAGCGCGCGGCCGCATCATTTATCAAGGGTCTAAAGGGCACCAACACCAACCAGGAGTTCCTGGTGCGTTCGGCCAAAAAGCACAGCGACTACGAGCAGACGTTCTAGGTTGTCATCCACACGCAGCGTTAATCATCAATGCGATAAAGGGTCGGGGCTTTGAGCCTCGGCCCTTTTCTATATCGCCGCTTCGCACTTATTTTTGACCATAAGACTGGCAAGCAGCAGGTTTCCCGTTTCAATCCGACATCGTCGCTTGCAATCGACAGGGCGGTTTCGCATAATAGCTTTTAAGCTTCGCGACGGAAAACGCAGATGAAACGAACCATATACCGTTGCTTTGGGGCATAGCCCCGCTTCATCTTCTCTCGCGCAGCCAACTGAATGATGCGATTTGGGTGCTGGAAGATGGGGAGAGCTCATGGCTTCTTCTGATGCAACACAACGAGCAGTCCTTGCCGGACTTTCGTGCGGGATCGGCCTTGCCGCTCCCGTGGGTATGTATGCCGCGACGCTGCCGTTTTCGTCGGTGAACGAGACAGTCGTGGCAGGTGCGGTTCCCTTCGCCGTGGGCGCGGTGGCGGGCGTGGGTATCTATGCCGCCTCGCTGGGTATCTCCGAGTACCGTGCGCAGCGTGAAGAGCGTCTGTTCCAGCCCGATGCCATGAGCGGTGCCGCCAATCTCAATCAGCATCAAAGCGAGTTCAAGACCGCCTCGATTCCAGCTCAGCAGCAGGATGTGACTCCTTACGCTGCGGCTTCTGCTTCTCAGGCTCAGGCGGAGCAGTCTACCTCGGCATTCCTTTCCGGCCTGACTGGTGCGTTCCAGCGCCGTCATGCCGATGATGGTGTCCCTACCATCGCTCGAGCCGCAGATGCTATGGACGAGGCCGAGGCTTGGTCCATGATCGACAGTATGCTCGACGACGATTCGCCGGTGAGCTGCGACCCTGCACACTCGCGCGACGTCTATCAAGTCGCCATCGACGAGCTCACCAACGGCGGGCAGACCGGCTCCTTCAATCGCGACGACATCGCCGCCGCGGCACGCGCCGTGTCTGGCTCCCAGGCCGCCCCTGCGGGCAGCACGGCGGCTTTCGTGGCACTCGTCGCCAACGCGGCAGCCAATAACGCCTACAGCGCTACCTCGGCGGACGCGAACGCTTCTGCCGACAATTCGTACGTTGATGAAGCCATGACTGCGGACGAGGAGGCCGTTGCCGCCCGCCGTGCCGCCGAAAGCTCGCTGTGGGGCGCTCCTGCCCAGCAGCAGGCGGCTGAGGCTGCGCCGTACAATGCAAACCTCGCCAGCATGCCTATCATCTCCGGTGCCGCGGACATCGATCTCGATGACCTCGATGAGCCTGCAGCCATCACCGCATCGATTGATGCCCAAGATCGCATCGACACCGGCGACCTTCCGGATGCCTCGCTCGAGGTTGATGTCCCCATGGCTGATTACTCGGGCCACGAGGGCATGTGGGCCGCCGCCACCGCGATTCTGGATGAGATTGACGAGCCCGCTCCTGTTGCAGCCCCCGCTCCCGTCGCTGCCCCTCAGCCTGCTGCCCCCGCCTATGTCGGCCGTCACAGCGCTGTGTTCCCCGAGGATACTGCACGTATCTCGCGCGAGAGCATCGAGCGGGCCGAGGCTATTGCCGCCGGCATTATGGAAAACCGTCGTCACGAGCGCGTCAATCAGATCCTCGAGGAAGAGATCGAGCGCCTGCAGTCCTCTACCGCCAAGCGTACGGGCCGTGCTTATCTGAGCGTTATCGAGGGCGGTACCGCCAGCTTCGCGCCGCTCCGCGCGGAGGCATAACTTCTGCATGGTTAAGATCAATCGAAAATGGGCGGTTGTAACCTGCCTGATGGCGCTCTTGATCTGGGGCAATTCGCTGGTTCCCGGCTCGGGGTCGGGCTCGCTGAGCCTAACGGTCATGGAAGCTATCCGCGGTTTCCTGCACAGCGTGGGACTTCCATATGAATGGGTGACCAACTTTGTTGTTCGCAAGTGCGCGCATTTTACCGAGTATATGGTGCTCGGCATCTTGGCAACGCACGCCTTTGATTTTGAGGGCCGGCGCACCTTTGACGTGCTGCTGCCCACGGCGGTGTTCCTGCTGCTGATTCCCTCGATTGACGAGACGATTCAGCTCTTTGTGCCGGGACGCGCCGGCATGATCACCGATGTGATGATCGACTGCTGTGGAGCGGCAACGGGCGTTGCGCTCCGATATCTCTTACGGTCGCTGATATGTGCCAAAAAGGCCGCCTAGGACGTATGCTTGGTGCTAGGCGGCCTTTTTTATTAGAGGGCTTATATGAGGCGTGGTGGCGTCGTTCCGTAGGTCGGATTTGCCGGGCGCGCCACGCCCTGTGGGTGCGTCTGCTACTGAAGCGCCTGTGCGCCCAGGGCCAGGCAGCCCATAATGCCCTGCTTGCCCTCGAGGCTGTTGTTGACGATGTAGTTATCGATGTCGTTGACCTCGGGCGTGACGATATAGCCGTTGAGCATCTCGGCACACTTTTTGCGTGCGAGCGGCACGATGGGGGTGTGGTCGGCCACACCGCCGCCGATGATGATCTTTTGCGGCGCGTAGCACAGCGTGTAGGTCATGAGCGCCTGTGCTAGATAGCCTGCGAGCAGGTCCATGGCCTCTGGGTCATCGGCCATGTCTCCGGCGCTCTTGCCATCCCAGCGCTTTTTAACGCCGGGGCCGGCGATGAGGCCCTCGAGGCAGTTGTCATGGAAGGGGCAAGCGCTATGCTCGCCGATGGTGTCGCGCGGGTCGCGCGTGACCAGGATGTGGCCGGCCTCGGGATGCATCATGCCGTGTACGAGCTTACCGCCCGAGAGCACGCCGGCGCCCACACCGGTGCCGATGGTCAGGTAGACCACGTCCGTGAGGCCCTGGGCGCAACCAAAGGTGACCTCGCCCAAGCAGGCAACGTTGACGTCGGTGTCGTAGCCGCAGGGAATATTGAGCTCGTTTTGGATGGTGCCCAGCAGGTCGAAGTAGCGCCATGCCGTTTTGGGCGTCTCCAGGATCTTGCCGTATTGGGGCGAGGCAGGGTTGACTGCGGTGGGTCCAAAGGCGCCGATGCCCAGCGCGGCGATGCCCTTGTTCGCAAACCATGCATTGACGGCCTCAACGGTCTCCTGCGGGGGCGTGGTCGCGATCTGCTCACGCTCCAGGACCGTACCGTCTGCATAGCCCGTGGCGCAGACCATCTTGGTGCCGCCGGCCTCGAGCGCTCCGATAAGCTGCTGTTCTGCCATAGTATTCCTCTCTCTGGGACGAGTTGCTCCGTGACTAAAGTATAGGGCTCTAAACCATTTAAGAAAGCGCTATAAAAAGAAGAAGCCTCGCAACGTGGCGGGCGGTGCGGGGCTTCTTTGGTTGCTTTAGTTGCCGGGCCGTCCTTACCCGCGCGGCTTGATTTTATCACGTAGCGACTTGAGGTTCTCCAGTGCCGCGTTAAGCGTCTCATCCCGCTTGGCAAAGTGGAAACGAATCAGATGGTTGACGGGCTCGCGGAAGAAGCTCGAGCCGGGCACGGCGCCCACGCCCACCTTGGATGCGAGGTCCTCGCAGAATTCGAGGTCGCTGTCATAGCCAAACTCAGAGATGTCCATCATGACGTAGTAGGCGCCCTGCGGCACGTTATGCTCAAGACCGATGCTATCGAGCCCCTGGCAGAACAAGTCGCGTTTGGCGGTGTAGAGGTCGAGGACCTCATCGTAATAGCTGTCGTCGAAGTTGAGGGCGGTGACAACGGCTTCCTGCAGGGGAGCGGCGGCACCCACGGTGAGAAAGTCGTGGACCTTCTTGATACGCTCGGTGATCTGGGTCGGGGCGATGGTGTAGCCCAGGCGCCAACCGGTGATGGAGTACGTCTTAGACAGCGAGCTGCAGCTGATGGTTCGCTCGAACATGCCGGGCAGCGTGGCCATATAGACGTGCTCGTGGGGCGCGTAGACGATGTGCTCGTATACCTCGTCGGTAATGCAGTAGGCGTCGTACTTTTTGCAGAGGTCGGCGATGAAGGTGAGCTCCTCGCGCGTAAAGACCTTGCCGCAGGGGTTGGAAGGGTTGCACAGGACGATGGCCTTGGGGTCGTTGTCGCGGAAGGCTGCCTCGAGCGTCTCGCGGTCAAAGTCGAACGTGGGCGGGTTGAGCGGCACATAGATGGGCTCGGCATCCGAGAGAATGGTGTCAGCGCCGTAGTTCTCGTAGAACGGCGAGAAGATGACGACCTTGTCTCCGGGGTTCGTAACCGTCATCATGGCGGCCATCATGGCCTCGGTGGAGCCGCAGGTGACCACGATATTCTGGTTGGGGTCGATCGGCATGCCCATAAAGTGCTCCTGTTTGGCGGCGAGCGCCTCGCGCATGGCCTGGGAGCCCCAGGTAATGGAGTACTGGTGGTAGAGCGGCTTGGGGTCGGCGGCGATGGTGCTCAGGCTGTTGAGCAGCTGCGCCGGAGGATCGAAGTCGGGGAAGCCCTGCGACAGGTTGACGGCATCGTACTTATTGGAGATGCGTGTCATGCGGCGGATGACCGAATCGGTAAATGTTGCCGTGCGGTTGGAGAGTTCTTTCATGCCGGTCCTTTCGAGGATTTGCAGTGGGGCAAGTTTACTCCTATGGAACCGGTGGGAATTGCTCGAAACGCGCTCGAAAAACTCTTTTCAAAATTCTTGAAAATTGGGGCTTGCATCGCGTGGCGTTCCTTGCAATAATAGTCGAGCGCGAAGCGCACAGGACACGGTGGGTGTAGCTCAGTTGGCTAGAGCGACGGGTTGTGGTCCCGTAGGTCGAGGGTTCGAGTCCCTTTACCCACCCCAGTTCTTGCTTCGTGTTGATATCGGGTCGTTAGCTCAGTTGGTAGAGCAGGGGACTCTTAATCCCAAGGTCCAGGGTTCGAACCCCTGACGGCCCACCACACGATATCTCCTCTAAAGTCCGTCATAACGGACTTTAGCTTTGGGTCGTTAGCTCAGTTGGTAGAGCAGGGGACTCTTAATCCCAAGGTCCAGGGTT
>CATZIG010000090.1 GCA_958419975.1 uncultured Collinsella sp. | reverse complement strand
ATTATTCAATCCGAAGATGTTGAATACACGGAACATGATGTCGTGTTTACCAATATTCAAGAAGAAATTATCCAAGGTATCCGGGATGCGCGGTATTCCATCTGGGCTGCAGTGGCATGGCTGACCAATCGGGCCTTTATAAATGAGCTCAGAGCAAAAAGGCAGCAAGGCGTTTCCGTGAGATTGATTGTCTCAGACGAGGATGCCAATCGTCCTTACTATGGCCAGCTTAGTGGTTTTGATACCGTTCTCATCTCGCGTTCTGGTTGGCGTGAATGGAACCGTATGCACGATAAGTTTTGTATCATTGATTTTGAGTACGTAATGCATGGCTCATACAACTGGACAAAGACAGCAGAACATAATGATGAAACGCTAGCGACCGCCATCGATAGAGATTACGTAAAGAAATTCTCTGATGAATTTGTTCACCTTTACCGTAAAGGGAGAAAGTTGGATATGGCCTAACCGTTACTTGATAATGCAAAGGTAAATAATCATTTGTTGCTCATGGCAATAGAGATGCCGGATCTGAGCGCCTTGTCGAGTTTTGAGATTTCTGCTGTTCTCTATGGAAATGTTGAGACGTAACGAGAGGTGTGCAATATCTCGATTCATCCGATCGGTTGCGCGTCGTTTATTCTTGAGTAATAGACTTTCTCCGTTCCACCTGCAACGCGCTTCGGTAGTATCATCCAAAAATGTGAATATTGCCCTTCGGTACCGCCCGCGGCACGCTTGAGTACCGCTCGCATCCGCGCACGCGTGTTTGTGTCAACGGTCAACTGAACACTGTGGCACGCCGCCCCAGAACTCGTACATGTGCACGTGGCAGCGCAGCCAGGTGCGCTCCCTCATGTCCAGCGTCGGCTCGAAGTAGGCCTTCTGGCTGAACGGGAGCACGCCGACGAACAGGTAGATCTTCGAGACCTCCCCGGTGACCGGGTTCACCAGCCCCCTGCCGACCGTCGGGCCGGACCAGTCGACCTCGCAGGACACGCCGGCCTTGTGCTCGATGCGCTTGGTCAGGTTGTTCGCCACGGTGTAGTCCCCGTAGCGCTCGCAGAACCTGGTGTAGCCCATGGCGACCATGTGCTCGCGCGAGCACTTCGACTTGTACTCGTCGTGCAGCAGGCGCAGGTTGACGCCGACCTTCGCCATCTCGGCGTGCACGTAGGACCAGTCGGGCTCCTCGAAGACGCTCTCGCGCGCGTTGCGGTCGGGGTAGAACAGCTCGTAGACCCGCTCGTCCCCCATACCCTTCACCTGGTCCCAGGTGATGCCGCGATCGTCCGCAATGTCGAACACCTCGCAGACGCTGCCCATGGACATGTGCCTGGTCTTGGCGATCGACCTCCTCGACATGCCCTGGTCGCGGAGCTCCATTATGAGCTTCGCCCTTATCTTCCTTGCCATGTGGTTTCTCCTTCCGTGGATCGGTTGCATGGCAAGCCGATTCTACGGGCGGAGGAGGGGCGATACGGAAATGGCGGAACGGGCGATACGGAAGGAGCGAAACGTCTGGATGGGAAGCGATACGGAAAGCGCGAAACAGGTGCTACTCAGAGCGCGCAATACTCACCGCCCGCGGCGCGCTTCAGTACCGCTCGCATACGCGCCCGCGCCCCACCGGTCCGCCGCCTATACGATCGAGACGCCATACCGGTAGTCGAGAGAAAGGAATGGATCATGGCGAGAAGGATACCGGCGAGGGAGGTGCCCAGGCTGAGGTCGTCGAACCTATCGCTCAACGCGATCGCCGCCGCGCTGCACGCGTCGAAAGCCAGCGTCTCCGTCGTGCTCAGGGCCGCGGCCGAGCACGACGTCGCCTGGGAGGAAGCGGAACGGATGAGCGCCGGGGAAGTGTACGCCCGCCTGTTCCCGGAGCGCGAGCAGCCGGGGCCGGTGTACCCGGACCCGGATTGGGACGCGGTCCACGCCGAGCTCGCGAAGGTCGGCGTCACGCTCAGGCTCCTGCACGGCGAGTACCGCGAGGAGTGCGCCGCGCGGGGCGAGGCGGCCACGTCCTACGACCGCTTCTGCAAGCGGTACAGGCAGTTCACGGTCAGCAGGAACGTCGTGAGCAGGGTCGGCCGCAAGGCGGGCAGGAACATGGAGGTCGACTGGTCCGGTCCGACCATGTCCCTCGTCGACCCGGCGACCGGCGTCGTCTCGAAGGTCTACCTGTTCGTCGCCTGCCTGCCCTTCAGCAGGTACAGCTACGTCGAGCCGGCCCTCGACATGAAGCAGGACACCTGGCTGCGCTGCCACGTCCACGCGTTCGAGTTCCTCGGAGGCGCCACCCCGTGCATCGCGCCCGACAACCTCAAGACCGGCGTCACCGCCCACCCGAGGGAGGGCGAGGTCGTGCTCAACGCCGCGTACGAGAACCTCGCCGCCCACTACGGGTCGGCGGTCATGCCGGCGAGGGTCCGCAGGCCCCGCGACAAGGCGACCGCCGCGTGGCTGGCCACCAAACTACCAGATTACTATGAAATAATACGAACATGCTGCGGAGAAAAAGACCATAATTGACGTAAGAAGCAGCATAGTTATTCTTGTCGTGCTTTCTTCCTTTATCAATTTGCCTGAATTACTGATCTGTATGCCCCCTGTAGAAAAAGAAGGGGCAAGCAAGGCAGCGTATAGCAACAGCGGAGTAAGGTATCGTGCTTGACAACCTGCAATGGTATCCGATCCAACTGATGTAAAGCTCACATATAAAGCCGTGCAAACAAGAGCAATCGATGATGCGACTATAGTAAGAACCCACAACCTACCACACAGGCTCAATCCAAAAGTCTTCGTTTTTGGACTATCAATTAAAGATCCAACGACGAGAACCGTAAAGGGCAAGGCTGAGCTCCATTGCAACACAACCGGAAGAGAGACGCCCATATAAGAGAATGAAAGCGAGTACATATCGGAATTAACAGGGGAAATATAGCCCAATATGAAGTTGATGAGCGTGTATGCGTAATCCAACGGATGAGAGAGAATATACGCGATTTGACCTGACGCACTAACATCAGATCCCCCGCGGGCATCCCCTGCTTGCGCATCAGCGCTAAATAGCATTGGCAACACAAATGATAAAACCATTACGAGCCCGAAGGCGACTACGAAACCGATATAGCGTTTGTAAGCGGTGCGCGAGGAAAACTTGGCTCGGGGCATAAGAAGTAGCAGACCAATGACTGGAAAGTAAATTGCCTTTGGAGCAAGCCCTAGGAATAACGCAGTGACGATTTTTAGCAGGCTTTTGATTGTAAGTCGCTCGAGCGGACGGCTAATTTCTCTCACTACCAAAGCAGCTGCAAGCATGAGAAATGACGTCACAACAGGATCATACGAATAATTTGAAGCGAGAAAAATACTCGTCGGAAGAAGACCAATGAGCATCATGGACAACTTTTTAGTAGGGATAATACGGATGGCGAAAGCAACAACTACTGCATATGAAATAAGGTTGCCCATCTTACCAAACATGAAGCTCACCAAAATTGGAACATGGAATACGCGAGCTACCCACAGACCGATTGCCGATGGAACATACCCGAATGTGGAGACCGTAGTGAGGCTGCTTTTCGATATGGGCGATGCAAAACTTGCCTGCTCCATATATTCGCCCGACTGTTCAGCAGAAGCACCCGCTTCAGCGACCTCATCCACCGACTCGCGGAGCAATTCATGGTCTAAATTCACCGCAGCCCAGGGCTTGGTGACGAGCAGTTGATCCGCGTATGAATACTCCGAATGTCCTAGGTATGACAAACCGAGAGCCCTGTCGTAATGAATCTCGTCATCCCAAGAAATCGCGGTTACCGGAGGTGCTATGAAAACTAAGAAAGATCCCAATAGTAGGCAAGAGCTGAGAAAAAAAAGCTCGACCCTTCCCTTCTTCCAGAAATAAAAGAACGCACCAACGCCGACAAGGAACAAGCAAATCAACAGATAAGTTAAACGACCCGCAACTACACCGATTATCTTAGAGACAAAGTAACTAGGCACCAAGCAAATTATTGCGACAAAGAGGGTCATCAGCGTGACACCCGGAATAGAGTAGACAAACAGTTTGCCAATAGACCTTTGATACGAATGCCCTGAAGGCCCGATCTTGGGAACCGCGGCGTACGAATTGGAGACATGTACGATTATGCAGCCCGAAATAGCGACGAAAAAGATTAGAATACGTCGCTTGCTCCAATCTGATAACTCTAACGGGGTAGACAACGGCGCTCCCCAAAGCGTAAACACCTCAAGAAGAATGGCACCTATAGCGCTTAACCCAATGATACAAGCGAGCATCTTGGGAGAAGAAACGCCATATTTGGTCTGTTTCGGAGTCCTAAGAAAGAAATGATACGAATAAGCAATGAGTACAGCTCCGACAAACGCAGCCAGGGCATAGACAAAAGCCGCGGAAGGACGTAGCTTGATAAAGGCCAGCGACGCAGCAGATAAAACGCCGACGAGCAACGCGGCAATTACCCCAATATCCGCCTTACTCAGATCGGCCTTCCCAATAGTCATCTTTCTTTATCCTCCAAACCTCAAGCGGGGCTAAGGGCAGTTTCAGAGTTTTCCCCTCACTTGCTATTCTGCACTGGTTAGTATCGATACAGCATGCCTGGGCTCAATCGATTTCTCATCATCTGATGATACAGTGAGCCCTCTTGGCTATTTGCTCATTCTCAAGTTCTTGTTCCAAGATTAGCAACATCCCGCGCAATTTTGAACGGCGCCTTGCAAAGCATGCCCTAGACGCAATAAATAAGATGAGAATTACACATGAAGCGGAAAACCAAATAATCAGAGAGGCAATGGTGCTATCCGCAGAAATCTCACCATTGCCTCCCTTGTACCATTCTGAGAAGGCCCAGCCGATAGTAGCTCCCGGAAAACCCATGCCACTGACATAAGCGAAACGATCTCGCCGTCCCCATTTGCGGCATCAAGCAGTGCAAGCAGGATTCTTACTTACTGCGCCAAACCAAGCTCCATCTTTTGAGGAGCCTCGGATGTGCAGCTTGAACAAAAAGAAATTCTAACCAAACGCCTCCCGGAAACTTTCTTATCGTTGTTACTCATTTTGAGCTCATACTCCGCACAGCCCAAAATCCCAGAATCGCCGTGACATCGTTTATGCGAAAGCATATCCGGGATTTTTATATTTAATATCCCTAACACACTCCCCAACTCGCCTGCAGCGCTACGTATCTTCTTGATCGTCCAATCACTTCATAAGCGCAAGCTATTCAACGCGAGAATTCTCGCGGCGTTTCAGTTTGGGGATTTTTACCATGGTTGATTCGTCAGGAGATGACGAGTCTAGCACCGGGGCTGCGCCGCGAGGTGGAGTATAATCACTTTTCGTTGAACGTTTTGTCCGTGAAAGGCAAGTGCATGCAAAGCGATGATACTCAGACTCCCTCCCCGAAGCCGATTCTGTGGATGGTCATTCCTTGTTACAATGAGGAAGCTGTCTTGCCGGAAACATCTGGGACGTTTTTGTCTGAGCTCAGCGGATTGATTTCGGCCGAAATCGTAAGTGATAAAAGTAGCATTCTGTTTGTAGACGATGGGTCGAGTGATAGCACATGGACCATCATTGAAAGACTCTCAAACGACGATGCTCATTTCAGGGGAATATCACTGTCAAGAAATCGAGGTCATCAGAATGCCCTTCTTGCGGGGCTTATGGAAGCGCGTAAGTACTGTGACGTCTCCATTTCTTTGGATTGCGACGGGCAAGACGATATCTCGGCCGTATCTAAAATGATTGAAAAGTACCTGGACGGTAGTGACGTCGTATATGGCGTTAGAAACGACAGGTCTACCGATACGTTCTTTAAAAGGATGACTGCGGAGGCTTTCTACGGCATGATGAAAGAGATGGGGGTAGATACCGTCTTCAATCATGCAGATATAAGCTCTTGAGCCTTGCCGCTCTGGATGGGTTGTCGGAATATGGAGAATCAAATCTGTTCTTGCGCGGAATGGTTCCGTTGATTGGGCTTCCCAGTTCAACCGTTGAGTACTCGCGCGCAGCTCGCGTTGCGGGTGACAGTCACTATCCCCTACGAAAGATGATCGCTCTCGCTGTTGACGGGATAACGAGCCTTTCGATTAAGCCTATCCACCTAATTAGCGCGGCGGGCGCTGTAATTGGCCTCGTTGGCCTATTGGGGACCTTTTGGGCGATCCTCTCTTATTTCTCTGGGGCGACGGTTTCGGGCTGGACGAGTACCATCTGTGTCATCTTGTTTTTGGGTGGCACGCAACTCCTGAGCCTCGGTGTTATCGGCGAGTATGTGGGCAAGGCGTATCTTGAGACAAAGAGTCGCCCGCGCTATCTAATCGAAAAGAGAACGTATGAAAGCAACCGACGAAACCTAAGGGGCTAACGTGGTCGAATCTTGTCCTGCGACACGTGGAGTCGTTAAGATTCCGTGGTTTTTGCGTTTTGGCAGATGTGTCGCTTTGGCGTATTTCTCGCTTGCCCTGCTTGCCGTTGCTTTCCTTGCCCCGCGCCTGCCTTATGCCTGCAAAGGGGAGGAGGCATCCCTTTCTTTACCTAGTCTGGCTGTGGTTGTGATAGTGGGGCTCGTTGTCTCTGTGGCATTGGCTAAGAGACGGCCAAAGGCGAACGTGGACTTCCTTGGTCTTCAAATGTTTAGACGCGTTAGCATTTCATTGGCCGTGGTAGTTTTCGTGCTTCAAATCTGCCTAATCAATAGCATATATTTTGAGACAGGCTGGGATGTCGGTGTGCTGATGTCGGGGTTGTCCGATGAGGGAGCCACGCTGGATTATTTCTCGCGCTATCCCAACCAGCTGTTTTTGCTTTTTATCTTCAAGACTGTGGGCCACTTTTGCCAACTTATTGGATTCCAAAACGTATACCTCATGCTTGACGTGGTGGGAGCAGCGTGTGTTACTTTGGCTGTTGTTCTGACCTCCTTTGTTGTGGCGAGGCTGGCGGGTTTTGGTCCTGGGTACTATACGCTTGCGTTCGGTTGTTTGTACTTGAGCTTCTCTCCTTGGATTGCGGTTCCTTATTCAGATACGTATGGAACTATCTGCCCCGCGCTGGTCTTGTTTCTGTACAACAATACTGGCCGAAGCCCGTTACGCACATTCGGCATGCTCTTTTTCGGCGTGGTCGGATACTTTATTAAGCCTACGGCCATCTTCGTTGTTGTCTCAATTGTGCTTATAGAGGCTGCATGCGCGATAAGTCGTCGAAGGTTTGTCGTTGACGGGCAGTTGGATTGCTCTCAAATCAAATCGCTCTTTTTCCAATTCGCTGCGATCACATGTGCTCTTGTTCTCTCGTTTGGCGCCAACTCACTCGCAAGGGAGGCGGGTCCGGTGATTGACGCCGATAAATCCTTTTCGATGGCTCATTTCTTGATGATGGGATTTAATGACGAGACTTATGGGTGCTACTATGAAGAAGACGTTATCTATTCCGCCTCATTTGGTAGCCAACAGGATAGATCACATGCAAATTTCGAAAAGTGGGCTGAGAGGTTAGAGTCTCTGGGTCCCCAGGGTGTTTTGAAGTTGATGGTCCAGAAGACTATTTCGAACTATTCGGACGGTACTTTTGCGTGGGCTGCTGAAGGAAACTTTTTTTTGAGTACTCCTCATTCTGACAACACGCTGTCAAAGTTCTTTGGAGAAGACGGCTCTTTCACGCTGTTCCAGGTTTTTGCCCAGCT
>CATZIG010000089.1 GCA_958419975.1 uncultured Collinsella sp. | reverse complement strand
CGCTTTCCGACCCTCGATGGACTCCTCGACCAGCACCTCGTGGGCGGGCGAGAGTTCCAGGCCCTGGCTCACGATGGAGACGAGCTCCTCGTGGGTGTGAGCGATGCCGCCGCCGGCGCCGCCGAGGGTAAAGCTCGGACGCAGTACGCAAGGATATCCCACGCGCTCGGCGATGGCCTCGGCGTCTGCCACGCTGTAGGCATAGCCCGAGCGCGCGACCTCCAGGCCGATCTCGGCCATGGCCTCGTTAAAGAGCTTGCGGTCCTCGCCGCGCTCGATAGCGGCCAGGTCGCAGCCGATCATCTCGACGCCGTACTTGTCGAGCGTGCCGTCCTTTGCCAGTTCGACGGCGGCGTTCAGACCGGTCTGGCCGCCCAGCGTGGGCAGCAGCGCGTCCGGGCGCTCTTTCTTGATTACGCGCTCGATAAATTCGGCAGTGATGGGCTCGACATAGGTGCGGTCGGCCAAGCCCGGGTCGGTCATGATGGTCGCCGGGTTGGAGTTGACCAGGATGACCTCAAAGCCATCCTCCTTGAGCACCTTGCAGGCCTGGGCGCCGGAGTAGTCGAACTCACAGGCCTGGCCGATGACGATGGGGCCCGAACCAATGACGAGGATACGCTTGATGTCAGTACGTTTCGGCATGTTAGTTCTCCTCGGTCTCAGCGGTCTCGGACTCAGCAAAGTTCCAGCCGGCAAGGCGGTCCTTCGCGGGATCGATGTCCAGGTAGTTCTCCTCGCCGTCCATGAGTCGCGTAAAGGCAGTAAAGAGATAGTGGGCATCGGTGGGGCCAGGCGAAGCCTCGGGGTGGTACTGGACCGAGAAGCACGGGGCGTCGAGCAGCTGGATGCCCTCGGCGGTGCCGTCGTTGAGGTTCACATGCGTCAGGCGAATGCGACCAAAGCGCTCGTTCATCACGACCGGCGCGATTCCGCGGCGCACCCAGGCGCGCAGATCTCCATCGGCCGCATGCTCGGTCTCGCCGCCCGAAAGCTCGGGGACAAGCTTGCCCAGACTGGGGAACAGCAGGCCAAAGCCGTGGTTTTGCGCGGTGATCTCCACGCGGCGGCTCACCAGGTTCATGACCGGCTGGTTGCCACCGCGGTGACCGAACTTAAGCTTTTCCATCTGGGCGCCGCAGGCCAGGCTGATCATCTGGTGACCAAGACAAATACCAAAGACCGGCACCTTGCCGATCAGCTGCTGCACCTGCTCGTAGGTCTCCACCACGGCGTCGGGGTCGCCGGGGCCATTGGACAAAAAGACACCGTCGGGATTCATGTCGAGCACCTGCTGGGCGGGCGTATCCCACGGCACGACGGTAAGGTCGCAGCCGGCGCGGACCAGCCCCTCCAGAATACCGCGCTTCACACCGCAGTCGTAGGCGACCACCTTGTGACGGGCAGGAGCGGCAGCCGCAAGTGCAAAGTCATGCGTGGCAGGCAGGTCGACGGCGGCAAAGGCGTGGGGCTCAGGGCAGCTCACGGTCTTGACCAGGTTCTCGCCTACCAGCGTGGGCGCTGCGGCCAGACGCTCGGCAAGCTCGTCGACGTCGAAGATCTCGGTCGAGATAATGCCCATCTTGGAACCATTATCGCGCAGATGGCGCACCAGGGCGCGGGTGTCGACACCCTCGATAGCGACGATGCCGTGAGCGCGCAGGTACTCCGGCACGCTGACGGCCGAGCGCCAGTTAGAAGGCGTGGCGCACATGTCGCGAACGATCATGCCGCGCATAGCCGGAGCGCTCGCAGGGCGCACGGCGTCGCCGGGGAAGGCCGACTGGACGTCGGTCTCGTCGATACCGTAATTGCCGATCTGCGGATAGGTCATGGTTACGATTTGGCCGGCATAACTCGGGTCGGTCATGACCTCAAAGTAGCCCTCGAGCGAGGTGTTGAAGCAGACTTCGCCGGTCGCGGTGCCCTCGGCGCCGCATGCACGTCCATAAAAAATGGTCCCATCCTCAAGATACAGGATGCAGGGACCACAGGTGCCCTTGCTGGTTTTGGCCAGCATACGCTGGCAAAGCTCGCTGGGCGCGAAGGTGCGGGCGGCAGCGCCCGCGGTATGGTTGTTCGCCATAGTTCTCCTTCCCGGTCTCACAGGACCGGCTTAAAGGTGTGTAGTTAGGCCTCGCGGTATTGTAACCGTAAGCATGCCTCATGGCGTTAATTTCATCGAAATGTTTACGAAATGATAATTATGACTTTCTATGCATAATGATTTTTCTAGGACGAGGATTAAAAATCATCCCGCGGGGCTTGTGGCTCACGCGGGATGATGACGTCTTACTTTTTCTTATCCTGCTCCAGCAGTTTGGACGGTGTGCGATCGGGCTTGCCGCCGCGGAAAATCTCGCGGCCATGCAGACGATGCTCCAGGTCACGTTCGGCCTTTTCCTCGTCAATCTTGGTCTGGCTCACCACCGGGTCCTCAATCAACGACGACACCGAGTTCACCTGCTTCTGAATGCGCTCGGCGATGGTGTCATCCATACTCACGATGCGCATCTTCCAGTCGATACTCGTGGCGTTGGATGAGCTCTTGGTCCACACGAACGTCAAAATGGCGCTCTGGTGGCCGCGCGCGGGGAACATGCCAAAGAAGGAATCGTGCTGAATGTTGCTATTCTCGTCGATATAGGCGTGAACGTTATACACCACGCGGTCGATCTTATCGTTGAGCAACGCGTTGGTCGCAAGCGCCGCGGCCTGAATCTGCCCGTTGGACAGCAGCTCGAGCTCGTTGGCAGACGATGTGTCCAACACCGTCACCTCGACCGTGCCCGTGCGTTCATCGGCTTCATCGACGGTAAAATCGAGCGGGAACTGCGTAAAGCCATTGCCCCACTCAAGGCCGCCCTTCAGCGCGGTCGAAACGGTATCGACCGAAACGCTCTCGGACAGGTTGGCGGTGTTCAGGCGACGCATCACGCCGTAGCCAATCTGCATGCCCACGATCAGCACCAAAATACCGATGACCACGGCCATCGCGGTCTTCGTAATGGTATGGCTCACCTGCGAGCCCGAAGGATCGTCCTCGGACAGCGGGTCGATATGTTTTGCCTGGCTCGCGCGGTCCTCGCTGCGCAGCTGCGCTAGCGCCGCTTTGTCACCGCGCTTGACGGCGGCCTCTTTCTCGCGCATGCGCTCGGTACGCTTTTTGGCGAGCGTAGGATCCAAGACGCCGGATGCATCGATTTCGGAGAATAACTCCGTCACTTCTTCCGGAGTCAAAGGGTTCTTGTCAGCCATAAACTTCCTGTCATATCAATCAGTCGAGCTCGTGCGCACGCGCACCTTCGAACTGCATTCGATAGTAACGGGCATAGGTGCCGCCACGGGCGAGAAGCTCCTCGTGCGTGCCACGCTCCACAACGCGACCATGCTCAACGGTCGCAATCTCATCGGCATGCTTAATGGTCGAAAGACGGTGGGCGATGATAATCGTGGTGCGGCCGCGCGCCAGTTCTTCGAGTGACTCCTGCACCGCCTCCTCGCTCTCGTTATCCAAAGCACTCGTCGCCTCGTCCAAAATCAGGATCTTGGGGTTCTTGAGAAACACACGCGCGATGGCAACGCGCTGCTTCTGTCCGCCCGAAAGACGGCTGCCGCGCTCGCCCACCACGGTGTCGTAGCCCTGTGGAAGCGACTCGATAAAGGCATCGATGTTGGCGCGACGGGCGGCCTCGGCGATCTCTCCTGCCGTAGCGCCCGGCTTGCCGTAGGCGATGTTCTCGCCAATCGTACCGTCAAACAGATAGACATCCTGCTGCACCAGGCCGATGGCACGACGCAGGCTATGCTGCGTCACGTCACGCACATCTTGGCCGTCGATGCTAATGGATCCGGCAGCCACGTCGTAAAAGCGCGGCAGCAGCGAACAGGTCGTGGACTTGCCACCGCCCGAAGGGCCAACCAAAGCGATGGTCTGCCCGGGCTTGATGGACAGGTCCATATGGTCGATAACGGGACGCTCGTCGGCATCGCCCTCGCCCAGCTCAACATCCTCGTAGTTAAAGCACACGTCGTGATACTCCACGGCGCCGGCAGTCACCTGCAGATCCGTAGCGCCCGGCTTGTCCTGGATATCCGGCGCGGTCGAGAGCACCTCGTCCATACGCTTAAAGCCGGCGATAGCCTTCTGATACGTTTCGGCCGAATTGACGAGCGTCTCAAGCGGCGTGCAGAACAGCGAAATATAGAGTGCAAAGGTCGCCATATCGACCGCCTGCAGCTGTCCCTGGGCGACCAGCCAGCCGCCCAGCAGTACCACGATCACATAGAGCACACCCGAGAGCAGGCCATACGTCGCGGTATAGACGCCCATGGCGTGATACATATTCTCCTTGGACGAAAGATAGCGATTGTTTGAGGCGCGGAACTTGAAGCGTTCGGTCTCCTCATTGGCAAAGCTCTTGACCACGCGCATGCCCGCCAGCGAATCCTGCAGCTGCGCATTGATGCCGCTGATCTTTTTGCGGTTGTCGCTAAAGACCTCGCGCATGCGCATGTTCTGCCAAAACATGATGACCGCAAACGCTGCCGTCACCACGGCCATGGCGAGTGCCAGCACCGGGGCGATGGTAAAGAGGATCACAAACGAGCCGATGATCTCGATGCCGCAGATGATGATCCACTCGGGCACGTGGTGCGCCGCCTCGCAGATATCGAACAGGTCGTTGACCACGCGGCTCATCATGTCACCCGAGCTGTTGCGGTCGAAGTACGCAAAGCTAAAGCGCTCATACTGGTCAAACAGGTCCTCGCGCATCTTGGACTCCATGCGCGCGCCCATCACGTGACCCCAATAGCTCACAAAGTAGCGGCAAGCGCAGCGGACGGCATACATCAGCACCAAGCCCACCGCGATCATGCCGAGCGCCTGCATAATGGCAGCCTGACCCTGAGTAAACAGCCCACCGGTCAAATTGCGCAGAATAATGGGGAACGCCAGGTCAATGGCGGCAAGCACCAGAGCACAAACAGTATCAGCAACAAAAAGCCCCATCTGGGGCTTGTAATAAGACAAGAATCTTCTAAACATGCAGTCCTCGGAGATAAAACAACAACGTAAAACCCTGGGGCAAAACAATCAGTAGTGTTTGCCCCAGGGTCGCTCTCGCTTTTAAAGCTCAGTTCCGCCCAGCCTGTGTGCGATGCTGTCGCAGGCAAGCGCGCCTACGACGGTCTTGGCGTCTTCGATCTTGCCGTCGAGTACGGCGTCGATCAGCTCGTGCAGCGGCACCAGGTCCACGTTGACAAACTCGTCATCATCGGGGTTGGGCGCATCAAACTCGAGCTTGGTAGCCAAGTAGATGTGGATAATCTCATCGCAAAAACCGCAGGACGTGACAATCGACGTCAAAAAGCGAATACGACCAGCCCTAAAGCCGGTCTCCTCATGCAGTTCGCGCTTGGCGCAATCGAGCGGGTCCTCGCCTGGATCGAGCTTGCCGGCGGGAATCTCGACCGTCACGCGGTCGATGGCGGTGCGGTACTGACGCACCAGTACGATCTTGCCGCTCTCGGTCAGTGCCACAACGGCCGCCGCACCCGGATGGCGAACGATATCGCGGGCGCTGCGGTGACCGTTGGGCAGCTCAACCTCAAGACGGTGGACGTCGAGGATCTTGCCCTTCCAGGCGCACTCCTCCGAAAGAATCTTCTCGTGCAGCTCGGCATCGTGCGGGTCGTCGTCGCCCAGCACCAGTGCCGGCTCGTCAGCGACCTCGCCACCAGGCTCGCCCTCGGCGTGCCCATACATGCGGCTGTCCTCTTCGACGATCTGCGCGTCCACGAGCTCTTCGTTCTTCTCGTCCATCCGTCTCATTCCTCTCGGATTTTAGGCATCCCAGGCGTCGCGGCCGCGCAGCGCGCGCAGGCCGATGTCGTGACGCAGGGTCTTGCCCTCAAAATCAATCTTCTCGCAGGCCTCGTAGGCAAGGTTGCGGGCGTTCTCGAACGTGTCACCCAGAGCGGTCACGGCAAGCACGCGGCCGCCGTTGGTCACGAGCCGGCCGTCCACCACGGCGGTGCCGGCATGGTACACGGTCACGTTCTCCATGGCCTCGGCGTCGGCGATGCCGGTGATGACTTTGCCCTTCTCGTAGCTGCCGGGATAGCCCGCGCTCGTCAGAACAACAGCCACGGCCCACTCGTCACGCCAGTCGAGCTCAATCTGATCAAGCTCGCAGTTGGCGCAGGCGAGCATAACCTCGACCAGGTCGTTCTTGAGGCGCGGCAGCACGACCTGCGTCTCGGGGTCGCCAAAGCGGGCGTTGAACTCCAGCACCTTGGGGCCGGCGGGGGTGAGCATAAAGCCGCCATACAGGCAGCCGCGGTAGTCGATGCCCTCGGCAGCGAGCTCGGCCACGGTCTGCTCCATGACCGCCACCATCGTGGCGTGCTCCTCGTCAGTCACGATGGGCACCGGGCTGTAAACGCCCATGCCACCGGTGTTGGGACCCTTGTCGCCCTCGAGCGCACGCTTGTGGTCCTGCGAAGTGGCCATGGGGCGCACGGTCTTGCCGTCGGTAAAGGCCAGCAGCGAGCACTCAGGACCAACGAGCATCTCCTCGATGACCACGGTATTGCCGGCATCGCCAAAGGTGCCGCCAAAACACTCGCGCACGGCCTCTTCGGCCTGCTCGAGCTCAGTCGCCACGATAACGCCCTTGCCTGCGGCCAGGCCGTCAGCCTTGACGACCAGCGGAGCGCCCTGCTCACGCACATAGGCAAGAGCCGAAGCCTCGTCGGTAAACGAGCCGTAGGCTGCCGTCGGGATACCGGCACGCTCCATGAGCTGCTTGGAGAACAGCTTGGAGCCCTCCATCTGGGCGCCCTCGGCACCCGGGCCAAAGCAGGGAATACCCGCCGCGCGCACGGCGTCGGCCACGCCCGCCACGAGCGGAGCCTCGGGGCCAATCACCACGAGTCCGCATCCGTGGCTCTGCGCAAACGCCGCCACGGCCGCAGGATCGCAGTCGTCGAGAACAACGTTCTCGCCGCAGCTCGCAGTGCCGCCGTTACCCGGCGCGATGTAGAGCTTGCCGGCGCGCGGTGATGCTGCGAGCTTAGCTGCCAAAGCATGCTCGCGGCCGCCGCTGCCCAACAACAGGATGTCGATGGTTTGAGTGTCCGCCTTCAAGGGTGCCTCCTCTATGGATGAACGGCCCGCTCCGCGCGAGCCCTTTGCAAGCAAATATACCCCTCGGCCGCCCGTCCGGGCTGCAAAGGGGTATATCGCAATAACCAAATAGTCCCGATTACTTCCAGAATCGGTTGATGATCTGCTCGCGACCAGCGCCAACGCCAATGAACGTCACGCGGGTGTGTGCCAGATCCTCGATAAACGCCACGTAGTCCTGAGCCTCCTGCGGCAGCTCCTCAAAGCTGCGGCAGCCGGTGATATCGCACTTCCAACCAGGAAGCTCCTCGTAGATGGGCTTGGCGTGCTCAAAGCGAACCTGATGCTCGGGCACGCTGGTATAGCGCTCGCCATCGACGTCGTAGGCCACGCACACCTTGATGGTGTCGAAAGCCGAAAGCACGTCGAGCTTGGTCATGGCGATATCGGTGAGGCCGTTGACGCGCGAGGCGTAGTTGGCGATAGGGCCGTCAAACCAGCCGCAACGACGACGGCGACCGGTGGTCACGCCGTACTCATAGCCCTCCTCGGTCAGCGTGTGGCCAGCCTCGGACTCATAGGAAAGCTCGGTGGGCATGGGGCCCG